>JAHFBW010000281.1 GCA_023249845.1 Candidatus Eiseniibacteriota bacterium | reverse complement strand
CGTGTGCGTGGAGTACGACCATCGCTTCCGGCTCAAGGCGCGCTCCAAAGTGCCGCTGCTCTTCTACTCCACCCACCACCTGTTCCAGCAGACGAACGCCACGCCGGCGCTGCTCACCGAATCCGTGGGCGGCCTCACCGAGTTGATCAAGGGCCGTGTGCTGGTGCCGCACAACGGTTCGTGGGCACGACTCCACTGGGTGACGCGCCACGAGCTCGCGCACTGGTACATGCTGGAGAAGATCAAGGAGGTGATGCGCGTCCACCGCCGCACCGTGGCGTGGCTCCCCGACCTGTGGTTCACGGAGGGCTTCGCGGAGTACCTCGGCACCACGTGGGACGCCGACGCCGAGGGCCTGCTGCGCGACATGGTGCTGTCGCGCATGGCCTACCCGCTCACGCGAAGCGAGCCGATCACCGGCTCCGTCGAGATGTACAAGGAGGGCCAGGCGTTCCTGCTGTGGCTGGACGAGAAGTACGGCGAGGAACGCATCTTCGACCTATTCGAGAACGTGTGGCGGGCTGAGGACTTCGCGAGCGCGTTCCAGATCACGTTCGGGCGAGCGCTCGTGGACGCCGATGAGGAGTGGTTCAACGGGCTCGAGAAACGTTGGTTCCCGGATGTCGCGACACGCACGCGCGCCCGCGAGGTCGCGAGACCGTGGCCGCAACCCAGCCGCTTCAACCTGGCGCCTCGCGCGCTGCCGTCCACCACGCCGGGCGACACCGCCATACGTTTGTGCTGGTTCGAGGTCACCGAGGGCACCGTGGACCTGGTTTTGAGCGAGCCCAAGCGCGACTCGTCGCGGCGTGTCCGGCGGCTGTTGCGCGGTGGCGCGAGTGCATCGTTCGAATCGTTCCACCTGTTCCAGAACCGGCCGAGCACGTCGCGCTCGGGGATGATCGCCGTGACCGCCAAGCGCGGCGGCCGCGATGCGCTCTACCTCGTGGATCCGGCCTCCGGGAACGTGACGCGGCGGCTCGACTTCCCCGAACTCGTCGTGCTCCACGACCCCGCGCTGGCGCCCGACGGACAATCCGTGGTGTTCGCGGCGCAGGGCTATGACGGCTACCAGGATCTCTACCGCGCGTCATGGCCCGGCGGGAGCGTGGTGCTCGAGCGCGTCACGAAGGACGCCTGGGACGACGTGGAGCCCGCGATCTCGACCGACGGCAGGTGGCTGGCGTGGGCGTCTGACCGCGGCGACCTGGGCGGGCGCTACTCGCTCTGGAGGCTGCCGCTCGCAGGCGGGAGGCCCGAGGAGATGAGCCATCCGGCGAAGGGCGACGACCGCCAGCCCGCGTGGTCCCCGGACGGTAGGTGGCTCGCGTACCGCTCGACGCGCGGCGGTTCGAGCGACCTGTGGGTGCGCCCCGCGGCGCCAGGGCACGAGGCGCGACAGGTGACGAAGCTCCAGGGCGTGGCCACCGATCCCGACTGGCTGCCCGACGGGAGCGGCGTGCTCTTCACCGCGCAGGAGGCGGTGACGTTTCGGACCTGGTCGATTCGATTCAACCCCGACTCGCTCACCGTCGAGCGCGAGGACGAGCCCGCCCACGCGCCGGCGCTCCCGGCGATCGCCGATCACTCGACATCGCTCGAATACCAGCGCCGGCTCGGGTTCGACCTGATCTCGAACGGCGTCAACTTCGATCCCGGTTTCGGCGGCGGTGGCGCGGGCCAGCTGGCGCTCTCCGACCTTCTCGGCAACGAGCAGATCGTGCTGTCGATCGCGAACGACTCCGACCAGTTCGGCGACTTCTGGGATGGATGGGAAGGCGGGCTCACATACATCAACCGCGCGCGGCGGCTGAACTATGGCCTCGGCACGTTCCGCCTCACGCGACTCTATGACCCGGATTTCGACGTGATCCGTCGTGAGAAGCGCTTGGGACTCCTCGGGCTCGTGAGCTATCCGTTCAGCGCGTTCACGAGGCTCGAGGGCTCGGTGCAGGTACGGCATGCCACGAACCACCTGCTGCGAAACGGCGACGCCAAGACCGTGGACCTTGTCTCCAACTTCGTGAGCTTCGTGCACGACGACTCGCGCTGGTGGTGGGACGGACCGGTGGGCGGCACGCGCTTGAACTTGACGGCGGGCTTCACGCGCGACATGACCTCGGGCCGTGCCGACTACGGCACGCTGCTGGCCGAGGTGCGCCACCACCGCCGGCCCATCCGCCAGCTCGTGCTCGCGTCGCGCATCCAGGCGGTGGGCAGCTTCGGCAACGACGCCGGGCGCGGCTACCTTGGCGGCCCGAGCCGGCTGCGCATCAACGAGCGCCGCGTCATCTCGGGCCGGCGGCTCGTGAACGCGCAGGTCGAGGCTCGCTTCCCGCTGTTGCGCCGGTTCGTGCTCGCCGTGCCCGCGCCGTGGCAGCTGCCCACGCTTCACGGAGCGGTGTTCATGGACGCGGCCTGGGCGTGGGGCGAGGCCTCACGGGACCGCGTCGCCGACGGCGGACTGGCGCTCTACCTGGGCGGCGGCTTCTACCCGCAGCTGCGGTGGAACTGGGTGTGGCGCAGCAACGACTTCAAGACGCTCACAACCCGCGAACCCGCAATGTATTTCGCCATCGACTTCACGTACTAGCCGGGATCATTGGTAGCCGCGGTCCAGCCGCACCTCGTGTGGGTTCCCGAGTCCGCTGGCCGCGCCGAGAAGCGTTCCCGTGGGGGAGACGCGGTACACGGTCCCCGCGGTGCGGTCTACGACCCACGCCTCGCCCCGATCCAGGTCCACGGCGACATCGCGCGGTTCGCCGAACCCGGAGATACGGAAGCGCACGGCGCGCGTGTCCATGTCGATCGCGACGAGTTCCTTGGCGAGCGCGTCGGCCACCCACGCGGTACGGCGGCGCCAGTCGAGCGCGACGCCGATCGGCCCCTGCAGGCGCAGCGAGTCCAGCTCGAGCAGGTCCTGCCGGATGCGCCACACCCGGCCGGTCGTGAACGAGGTCACCCAGCCATCGCCCGTGAGCGAGTCGGTGGCGACGCGAGACGGCGACGAGATCGCGCGCGCGCCGTTCGGCGTGCCGTCGCGCAGGTAGCGGCGCACGCGATTCCCCGCCAGCTCCGTGACCCAGACCTCGCCGCTGTCGGCATCGGTCGCGATGCCCGCGGGCTGAAGCAGCAGTGGCAAGCTTCGCCCGGCGGGCGCCCCGGAGGGCGACAGGTGGACGACCTGTCCGGTGAGGTCGCACACCCACGCGCTGCCATCGAGCGGATCGAGTGCGGTCGTGAACGGCTGCTGCGCGAAACCGTTCACGGTGACAGCAGTGAAGTTCACCGGGTCCACGATGCGGATCGCACCGGAGAGGTTGTCAGGGATCCACAGCGGGCCATGGTCGGGCGTCACTGCGAGGCTGTACACGGCGCCGAAGCCGTCGCGCACCGAGATCACGTCGCGCGCATCGGGCGAGAGCTGGATCAGGCGGCCGCCCGCGGCATCGGCGGTCCAGGCGCGCAAGCGTCCCGGCGTCGCGACGTCCTCGGCGTAGCGAGCGGACAGCGCGCCCTGCGTGACGAAGTAGAGGCGGTAGCGATAGTCGAGACCGTCGATCAGACCGCCGTCGAAGTAGGTGCTGGACGAAGGCGGCTGCAAACCGGCGAGCGGCACGAAGTCCGCGTCGAATGGCGCCTTGCGATAGAGCCGAAAACCATCGATGGCGAGATCGGGACGCGGCGTCCACACGATGCGCGCCGACACGAATCCGGCGATGGCGTTGAATCCCTGAGGCGCACCGCCCGAGGTCGGGTTCGCGGCGTCGAGCGGGTTGGAGCGCTCGCGCCCGCTGCACGAGTCGAGCAGCAGCGCCAGCGCGAGCGCGGCTAGAAGCGCAAGGCGAGCGCGCATCGGCTGGGTCTGAGGTCGAGCGAGACCCGCTCGTGGTGGTCGCCGCGCACGAAGCGCAGCCAGACGGCGGTGGCGAGCAGCGCCTCGCCGGTGAGCAGCGACCCCGAGGCGAGCCGGTCCATGCGCTCGGTGGCGCGGAAGCGCTCGTCGATCCGGGAGACGTCGGTCTCGGCGAGGTAGGCGTCGTAGCGGCGGTCGGCCTCGTCCGCGAGCGGGAACGACACGCCAACCAGCGCGGCGCCGGTCAAGGCGCTGATCCAGGCCCACCTGTGGGAGTGCCGGCCTGCCGAGGCGCGCGGCACCACCTCGAACGCCGGGGCCGTTCGGAACGACGAGTCGGCCGACGCATCCGGGCTCACCTGGGACAGCACCGGCACTGGAAAGATCAAGGCCGCCTGCGCGTGGGCGCGAGCGGCCAGGGTGGGCGTTTCGCTCGCCAGCGCCGCCAGGATCAGGGCGGCGAGGCGGGAACGCACGGTGCGGCTCTCGATCAGGCCGGCAGCTTCTGGACGAACTTGGCGAGCCGCGACTTCTGCCGGCTCGCGGCCTCGCGCCTGATCACGCCCTTGGAGGCGGTGCGGTCCAGGATCGCGCTGGTGGACTTGAGCGCGGATTCGCCCGCGCTGCGCGAGGTGGCCGAGCGCACGGACTTGATGGCGGAGCGCATACGGGTGGTGGCGGCGACGTTCCGCTGGCGGCGCAGCTCGTTCGTGCCGACGCGCTTCTCAGCGGACTTGTGATGCGGCATGGAGATCCTCCGGCAATGGTGGACAGC
>JAHFBW010000280.1 GCA_023249845.1 Candidatus Eiseniibacteriota bacterium | reverse complement strand
TGCCTGCAGCCGATCGGCTCGTTCAAGATCCGCGGCGCCGCGAACGCGCTGGCGCTCGCGTCACGCGAGCAGCTCGCCGGCGGAGTGGTCACCGTGAGCGCGGGCAACATGGCACAGGGCGTGGCGTGGGTGGCGCGCGCGCTCGGCGTGCCGTGCACGGTGGTGGCGCCGGACCACGCGCCCGCGGCCAAGCGGGACGCCATAGCCCGGCTCGGCGCGCGCGTCATCACCGTGCCGTTCGCGCGCTGGTGGCAGATCTTCGAGGAGCGGAGCTACCCGGGACTCAACGGCCTGTTCGTCCACCCGGTGAGCGACGAGGGCGTGATCATGGGCAACGCCGGCATCGGACTGGAACTCCTCGAGGACCTGCCGGAGCCGGCGGCCGTGCTGGTGCCCTACGGCGGCGGCGGGCTCTCGTGCGGCGTCGCGTTGGCACTCCGTGCATTGGGCTCGCGGGTACCCGTGTTCGCCTGCGAGGTGGAGACCGCGGCGCCGCTCACGGCGTCGTTCGTGGCCGGCGCCGCGCGCGCGATCGAGCACCGGCCGAGCTTCGTGGACGGCATCGGCGGGCGCGGCGTGCTCCCCGAGATGTGGGAGCTGTCGCGCGAGTTGCTGACTGGCGCCTGTATCTCTTCGCTCGAGCAGATCGCGTCGGCCATCCGCGCGCTGGTCACGCGGGCGCACGTCGTGGCCGAGGGCGCGGGGGGATCGTCGCTCGCGGCGGCATGGGGAGACGGCCGGGCGACGGCCTCCGGTGGCGGCGAGGTGCGACTGCCGGGTGGCCCGATCGTGTGTGTGATCTCGGGCGGGAACCTCGATCCCGCCAAGCTCGCCACCATCCTCGAGGGCCGCGTGCCCTGAGTGGGTTCCCCGAGCATTTCCCTGGTCTGAAAACGCGAAATCACTTTGGTTTCCGAGTCCGGGCTTGCTACGATTCCGCCTCCCTGACCCGCATGCCCCCGCGCGCCGCCTCCCCCTCGCTCGCCCTCCTCTTGGGCGCCGGAGTCCTCGTCTTCCAGCCGCCTGCCCGGGCCGGGGACTGGGTTCCTGTGTGCAACGCACCCAGTGACCAAAGCGCCGTCCTGAGCGTTCCCGGGACCGCGGGCGATGTGTTCTTCGCGTGGATCGACGGGCGCTCGGGCTATAACACGGACGTCTACGTCCAGCGCATGACGTCAGCGGGAGCGCCGGGCCCGCCCAGGGCTGGCCCGCGCAGGGTGCCGGGCTCACGAATATCACCTGCAGCAAGTATTCGCTGGCGCTGGCAGAGGATGGTTGGGGCGGCGCGTTGGCGGCGTGGACGGACGAGCGCTGCGACGGTGCCACACGAACGTACGCGAGCCGCATCCGCTCGGACGGCGGACTCCAACCGGGCTGGCCAATGAACGGCGTGCTGGTCCAGGCCGGCACGAGCCGCCAGTCGCTTCCCGCCATCGCCCCGGACATGTCGGGGGGCGCATACGTGGCGTGGGTGGACACGACGGGCACCGCCGCCGACCTGCGCCTGACCCACTTGAACCTGGTGGGCGGTCTCGACCCGGCATGGCCTGCCGCCGGCGTGCTCGTGGTCACCGGGGTTCGGCGCGGCGAGCGTCCGGTGCTCGTACCAGACTGGACGGGAGGCGTGTACGTGGCCTGGTGCGCCGAGGCGACCGGCGGGACGGACCTTCTGGTCCAGCGCTACACCGTCGCGGGCACGCGCTCGTCGGGGTGGAACTCGTCGGGCGTGGGCTTCTGTCGTGCGACCGGCGACGCGTTGGGAATGGTGGCCGGGCAAGATGGGGCGGGGGGGATCATCGCGACATGGGTGGACGGTCGGACCTCGCCGCCCCAGGTCTACGCCGCGCGCCGAGACGGCGCCTCGCTCAAACCGGGTGGGTGGAACACCGACGGCAATCGTGTCGCGGCTGCTTCGTCCGCGCCCGCGCGGCTCGCGATCCAACCGGACGGCTCGGGCGGCGCGTTCGTCGCCTGGCAGGAGACGCGAACGGCGCCGACCGGGCAGGACGTGTTTGTGCAACGCATCGGCGGCAATGGCGTGATCGCGAGCGGCTGGGCCGCGAATGGCATCGCGGCGACCACGGCGCTCGCAAACCAGGGCTCGGCGGCACTCGCGGCCGACGGCGCGGGCGGCGTGTATGTGTGCTGGACCGACCTGCGCACTTCGGCCGTGAGCGCGGCGGATCTCTACGTGCAGAGGCTGACGGGGAGCGGCTCCATGGCGACCGGCTGGGCGACGGGCGGCACGCTCGTCACCGACGCGCCCGCCGACCAGTCGGAGCCCCGGCTCGTCGCCGACGGCGCGGGTGGCGCCTACGTGGCCTGGCTCGATCGGCGGGACCAGGTCACGACGGGCACGGACGTCTGGATGGGCAGAGTCTCCTCGAGCGGTCCGCTCACGACGCAGGCGCAGGGACTTCAGGCGCTGCACCGCTTCGGCCAGACGTTCCTGACGTGGAATCCGCCACCCGGGACCGGCTGGAGCTATCGTGTGTATCGCTCGAGCCAACCCATCACGACGCGAGCCGATCTCGCCAGCGCCACACTGCTCTGGGTGTTGGGTGACTCCAGCGCGCTCGACCGACGGTTGAGCGTGGGGTTGGGCGCGAGCCAGGGCTACGCGGTCGACTCCGTGGCGGGCCCATTGAACCCGGCGAAGGGGCTTTACGTCGTGACGCCGACTGCGAACGGCTCCGCGTGGTATGCGGTCACGTCGCAGCACGCGGGCGCAACCGAGGATCGCAGCGTCACACCGGGGTCCAACGCGCTCGCGAGCGCGGTCACGGAGGTCGTGGATGCGCCGCGCCCGGTCTATCAGCGGCACATCACCAGGAATGCGCGGACGAGCGACGTCTACACCTTGTGGTCCTCCACGGTGGACACGCCGGGCTTTCCCGCGATGGCCACGCGAAACGGCATGGCGTTCGACTGCGCGGTGTCGCCGAGCACCGGCCCGCAGCCGGGCGCGCTGCTGATCCGGCCGCATTCGCGTGGTGGTACGTTCCTGGACTGCACGGGGGGCACGAGCGTCCCGGGCGAGTGGGTACTGGCGGTGGACGATCCGCTGCCGAACGGCGAGAACACTTTCTGGTTCGGCTATCATCCGAGCTACGACGTGCTCTCCAACTCGAACCCGCCCCCGACGAGCGGGCCCGTTGTGGATTACACGTTCCGTCGCATTCGCTACACGCTCGACTGGGCGATGGGGAAGTTCCCGCTGGATCCGGCGCGCGTCTACGCGTTCGGCTATTCCATGGGCGGGATCGGCGCCACGCAACTGGCGCTCTGGCTGCCCGGGCGCATCGCGGCGCTGGTCGCCGTGGTGAACAAGTTCGACTTCTCGTACCTGAACGAGCCCGACCCCACGTGCTGGTTCAACACCGGCGCCACGCTGCGCACGACGGTGGATCGCATGTGGGGGACGGTGCCGACGTCGCTACCCTCCACCGAGAACGTGCCGACATTCGAGTGGCTCGACATGGGCACACTCGTGGCTCGAGCGGGCACCACAACCGTGCCGCCCATGCTGGTGCTGAATGGCAAGCGAGACAACGTCACGGGCTGGGCTGAGAAGGTGAAGTTCTACGAGCGCATGCGTACGTCGCGACGCGGCGGGGTTTTCCTGTGGAGTCCCGAGGACCACTACAGAACGGGCGGTGGCTACTGGTGGAAGATGGTCGACGTGGCCAGGCTGCACCGATTCCGCATCGACCGCAGCTTTCCGGCGCTCTCCAACTGCGACCTCGATTCCAACCCCGGGAACGGCACGTTCGCGAGCGGTGACTCGATCGGCACCATCAACGCCTACGTCGAATGGGACACCTCGCTCGTGGATCTTCCGGACCAATGGAGGGTGACGCTGCGGCTTCGGGACCTGCTCACCAAGGACAGCGTCATGCCGGCGCCGGAGTCCTGCCTCGTCGACGTGACGCCCGACCGCCTGCAGCGCTTCCGCCCGGTGATCGGTTCGCCCGTGCCTTACCGGGTCGCGCGGCTCTCAGACGGGGCGATCCTCGCGACGGGCTCCGAGTGGCCCGACACGCTCGGCCGGGTCACGTTCCCCGCCGTGCGCGTCATGCGCACCGGAACCGAACTCGCCATCGGGCCCGGGTCGGGCGCGCTGTTGGACGCGCCACTCGCGCTGGATCAGCGGCGGCTGGAACTCGCGGTGCGGGAGAACCCGGTGCGCGGACGGTCCACCTTGCTCCTGCGCGGCGCTGGCGCGGAGCAAGCCCCGGTCGAACTGTTCGATGTCGCGGGCCGGCTCCTCCGCCGCTGGCCGGCCGGCACCAAGCCCATGGGTGCCTCCGCGCGCGAACTCGCGCTTCCACCGCTGCGTCCGGGCGTTTACCTCGCGCGCGCGGAGTGGGCCGGCGTGCGGCTTGTGCGGCGGGTGGTCGTCCTCGAATAGTTCGACGCGTTCGTCGGATGCGCCTGCAGCGCGCGGGGCGCCATGCCGATGGCTTGACAGTCGGTCGCACGCATCGCAGGATTCTCGTAGCGTTCCATCGCGCGGCTCTCCGTGCGCGGTTCTCGCGGGCTCGGGCAGCTCGCAGTTCCGGGGAGGTTGGGTCCTCCCGTTCGTGGTTGCCCCGAAAAGGAGGTGATCCATTGGATAGTCGCAGTCTGGCTTCGGTGGAGG
>JAHFBW010000279.1 GCA_023249845.1 Candidatus Eiseniibacteriota bacterium | reverse complement strand
CCCTCGGCGATCACCGCCACGCCGTCTCTGCGGCTGTCGGCGAGGCGTTTCAGGTGCGCTCCCACGAGCGTGTCCACGATGCGCGACAGGCGGATCGGCCGCTCGAGGAACTCTTCAGGAATGATCGTGATGGTGGTACCGGCAGACTTGCCGATGCCCAGTGCCAGGTGCCCGGCCTTCCGGCCCATCGCCACGACGTAGTACCAGCGCGACGTGGTCTTGGCGTCCACCATGAGGTGCTTCACTACTTCGGCGCCGTGGTGGCGAGCGGTCTGGAACCCGAACGTGTCCAGGTGCGCGGGCAGGTCCAGGTCGTTGTCGATGGTCTTCGGCACGTGCGCGACGCGGATCTGGCCCGCGGCGCGCTCGTGCACCTTCATGGCGCTGAACGCGGTGTCGTCGCCGCCGATCGTGATGAGCTCGGTGACACCCAGTTGGAGCAGCGCCACGACGACGCGGTCCAGCGCGCGCACGTCGCGCGTCGGATTCGCGCGCGAGATCCCCAGCGTGCTGCCGCCCCGGAAGTGGATGCGCGAGACGTTGTCGATGGTGAGCGCTCGCACGTGGTCCACGTCGCCCTGCAGAAGCCACTCGAACCCGTCCTCGAGGCCGAGCACGTCCACGCCGTCCAGCCGGGCGCGGATGGTCGCCGCGGCGATGACGCTGTTGATGCCGGGCGCGGGGCCACCGCCCACGAGGATCGCGAGCCGCTGACGCTTCATGCGGGAGCCTCCCTGACTCCGGACACCTTACACCGGATGCGCGAACGGCCACGCCGGGCGGCGTGGCCGTTCGCGGACCTCTTCACGGTTGGACTAGCGATAAAGCTTCTTGAGCTCGCTCCAGCTGCTCTTCTTGGTGGGCACGGGGCCGGTCGTATACTGGATATCCATCCACTTGCCGTCGATCCCGTGCGCCTGGCCGGCGGGGAACGCGAACATCTTCATGTGGCCACCGGCATACCACGGATTCAAGGCGCCGTACAGGCCGTGCGGTGGGTCTTCGGCCGGGTTGCCCTGGTCGAAATTGAGCAGGCCGCTCGTGTAGTTGATGCTGGCGTAGCGAACGCTGTAGACGACCTGCGCCGGCGAGATCGATGACAGGCCATTCGGGATGTAGGTGATGCCCAACTGGATCGGCGTGTTGTTGGCGTAGACGAGGCCGAACGCGCCGGTGAACGAGAAGAACGGCAGCCGGCCGCCGAACACCGCGATCTCGCCGTCCGTGGTTCGCACGTTGAACAGGCCGTCGGGATCCGGCGACCACCACGGCGCGAGGCTCAAGCCACCCTCGCCGATACCATTCAGAACGAGCGTGCACGAGTACCCGAACGCGTCGCCGTTCAGGAACTGAATGGGATTCACGCCGTCGGTGGAGAACCGCCAGGTGTGCAGGTTGGCGAAGCCCGCGCAGATCGGCTGCGGCGGCTGGTTCTGGTCGTTGATCTCGACCAGGACCGGGAACGCGTTCGTGGTGCTCAGGATCGAGATCGGGCAGTCATCGAACACTCGCGTGTGGATGACCGCGCTGTTCGGGAGCGGCGTGGCAAGCGCCGCGGACGCGAACGCAAGACATGCGGCAGCGAGCGCCAGTGCAGTGGTAGTGATCCGCCTCATGGGGATGTCTCCAAGATGAAGGTGGCAGGTTCCCACTCGCGGGCCGTCGCGCATCGCCAGCGGCAGGGGGCCTGCATCGCAAGGCCGCGGCAGCGAACGCCGGATCGGGCCGCTTCTCGTGCCCTCTCCGGGATACGCCGGGGTCACTTGGAGATCGCCAGGCGGAGCGCGGTGCGAGGGGGACGGCGATGGACCCGCACTTTCGTTGCCATGAAAACGATTACATCCATGTTTTATCAGTGTCAAGACGCATGTTACGTTGCTCGAAGAATTTCCACCGGCGCGGTCGGGTCGCTCGCCGGCAGGTACGTTAAGTCCTTGGAGGATCGGCGTGGCACAACCGCTCGCGTTCCCGCCCGGATTCCTTTGGGGTGCAGCGACTTCCGCCTACCAGATCGAGGGCTCGCCGCTGGCCGACGGCGCCGGGGAGAGCATCTGGCACCGGTTCTCGCACACTCCGGGCCGCACGTTGCGCGGAATGACCGGGGACGTGGCGTGCGACCACTACCACCGCTGGCGCGAGGACATCGCGCTCATGAAGGCGCTCGAGCTCCGCTCCTACCGATTCTCGGTGGCGTGGGGACGTGTGCTCCCCGAGGGGTCAGGGCGGGCGAACGAATCCGGCCTCGCGTTCTACGAACGACTCGTGGACGCGCTGCTCGCGGCGGGCATCACGCCGATGCTCACGCTCTATCACTGGGACCTGCCGCAGGCGCTCCATGAACGCGGCGGCTGGACGAGCCCGGACATGCCGAAGTGGTTCGCGGATTATGCCACGCTCCTGTTCGACAGGCTCGGCGACCGCGTGCCGCTCTGGTGCACGATCAACGAACCGTGGGTCATCGTGGACGCGGGCTACCTGTTCGGCGTGAACGCGCCCGGCCACCGGGATCCGCGCGAGTCCACGCGCGTCTCGCATGGGCTCCTCCGCTCACACGCCGCGGCGGTGCGCCGGTTCCGCGAGAGCAACATGCGTGACGCGAAGATCGGCCTCGTCGTGAACCTGGCGCCACACCATCCAGCTACCGCGTCACCCGCCGACGTCGCCGCGGCCGCGCGCGGCCACGCCTATTTCAACGAGCAGTACCTGGACCCAGTCTATCGCGGCCGGTATCCCGAGGCCGTGAGCGAAATGTTCGGCGATGCGTGGCCCGAGCATCCCGAAGCCGAGATGCGGTCGCTCACCGAGCCGTTCGATTTCCTCGGCATCAATTGGTACACGGGATACGACGTGCGCCACGACGACAGCCGTCCGCCGACGCGCGCGGCCGAGGTACTGGGTGAGCGCGGGCCCCGCATGACGACCGGTTGGGAGGTGCGGCCCGAGCTGCTGGTGGAGACGCTCACCTGGGTCACCGAGCGATACGGCCGCGTGCCGATCTACGTCACCGAGAACGGCGCCGCGTTCAGCGACCCCGACACGCCGGTCCGCGGGCGCGTCGAGGACCTGCTGCGCGTGGACTACCTCCGCCGCCACCTCGCGGCGCTTCGAGAGGCGATACGCCGTGGCGTGGACGTGCGCGGCTACTTCGTCTGGTCGCTGCTCGACAACTTCGAGTGGGCGAGCGGCTACTCGCATCGCATGGGGCTCGTCCACGTGGACTACGCGACTCAGCAGCGCACGATCAAGACGAGCGGCGAGTACTACCGCGAGGTCATCCGAACGAACGGCGCGAACGTGCCGGAGGGCTGGGCGGAAGCGATCGTGTGATGGCTCGCGGCTCCGAGCTCCGCCGCCGCTAGGCTCTGCCTGAGAACTCCCCGCGTCCGCGCCGAGCCCTGGAACGCCACCGCGCAAGAAGCGAGGAGGAGACAAGCCCTGTGCGGGCTGTCGACGACGAGCGACGCCGCCCGGTGGCGTTCCAGGGCTCGGCCCTTCGGGTTGGGGGCGGCGGTGGCCCGTGACCGGCGTCGCTCCTCCTCGACGGGTCGCGAACCCGACTTCGTCGTCGCTCCTTGGGCACGGGCCACCGCCGCCCCCAACGCGGACGCGCGGAGTTCTCAGGCAGAGCCTAGCGTCCTGGCGGCACGGGCAGGTGATGCCCCCACTCGATCGAGCGAGGTGGTTGCGCCGAATCGCGTGACGGCCGCCAGCGATAGCGGCCCTCCGGCGAAACGATGCCGACGAGCCGCCCGTCCACGCGGACCGCGTCAAGCGACCAGACGGACGCACGCCGCGCGCGTGGCGGCGCGAACTCGATCCCGCCCGTAGGCACGCGAAGCGCGCTCGGATCGAACGACAGCAGTAGCCGACCACCCGCACGTCGCAAGACGTAGGACACCAGGCCCCAGCGCGTCTGGAGGCTGTCGACACGCACGCCTCCCCCTTCGAGCCAATCCTCAGGAATGCCGGCGCCGATCACGAGCGAGTTATCGCTCTCCCGCTCGTACGCGAGCATCTCCTGGACCGAGCGCACGAAATCCGAGCCCACCCAGGTGTGCGGCATGTCACCGAGAAATCGCGCGTGACGGGGCTCGTGGTCCACCACTTCCGCCCATTGCCGCCAGCCGGCGGGCCGCCGGTCCTTCATGAACCAGTCCAGGAGTTCGTTCGCGCGCTCGCGCCAGCCGAGTCGCACGAACGCGCCCACGTTTCGCAGCTCGTAGGGTGTGTACGCGTCCCATTTCTCCCGCCCGTCCCGCCGGCGCTCGAAGAACTCCCAGTAGCGCTCGAACGTGCGCTCGAGCGCCGTCGCGGGAAGCACCGGCCCCGCCTGCACGGGCGAGAGCGCGATGGTCGTGCTCGTGGCGTCGAAGTCGCCAAGGTCGGAGCAGCCGGGGACGTAGTCGATTCGGTGCGCCCGCATCGCGGCGCGCGCCGCGGCTGCGAAGTCGTGCGCGAACTGGTCGCGACTCGCGCGGATCCAGCGCGCGTCACGGCGCTCGCCGAGCGTCTCGGCCAGCCACAGGGCGTCTTCGTAGCCCCGCAGCGCGAACAGGTCGTCCCAATAGGAGTGCATGGGCTTGGCGGAATAGCCCTCGTGACTGATGGACGGCGGCAGCAGGCCGCGGTAGGGCGCGTTCGAGCGCGTGCG
>JAHFBW010000037.1:5536-18792 GCA_023249845.1 Candidatus Eiseniibacteriota bacterium | reverse complement strand
GCGCTCGACCGGCCCGAGGCGCTGCGCACGCTCGTGCTCACGAACCCGCACGCACCGCCACACTGGCGCGTGAACGGGCCGCTCTCGAATCTCAAGGAATTCCACGACGCGTGGGGCTGCAAGGACGGCGATCCGATGGTGCGGCCGGCCGAGAAGCGCGCGCGCATCTGGTAGCCGCGGCGGGGGGGCGGCCTGCGGACCGCTCCGCGGGCCGCCTCCCCCGCGGGCACGGCCGTGCGGGACTGACAGCCTCCTGACGCACCGCCCGGGCGCGGAGCGCGTCTCAATACCTGACCCCACTTCTCGGAGGCTGAATGAGACTTGAAGGCATCCACCACGTCACGGCAGTCACGGGCGACGTGCTGCGGAACGTCGACTTTTACACCCGCGTGCTCGGGCTGCGTCTCGTCGGCAAGTCCGTGAATCAGGACGATCCGACCGTGTACCACGTCTTCTATTCAGATGAGCATGGTCACCCTGGGGCGGACATCACGTTCTTCGAGTACCCACATGCGGTGCGCGGCCGCGCTGGCTCCGGCATGGTGCACCGCGTGCTCTGGCGCGTGACCGGCGAGGACGCGCTGGCGTTCTGGCAAGCGCGGCTCGTGGTCGAGGGCGTGAGGACGACGCGCGCGCCCGGCTCGCTCCGATTCGCGGACCCGGAGGGACTCGAGCACGAGCTGGTTGTGACTTCAGTCCCCGACGAGCCGCGAATCGCCGACCACCCCGAGATCCCGCGCGAGCGGGCGCTCCAGGGCTTTCACGGCGTTCGCGCTTACGGCGGGCGACGCGAGCGAAGCGGTGCGCTGATCGAGCAGGTGTTGGGCGGGACACGGCGTGCGCCGGACACCTGGGAGCTGCGCGGGGAACGCCGCGGCGGCACGATCACGTTTGACGAATCGCCGACCGAACAAGGTATCCAGGGCGCCGGCACGGTGCATCACGTCGCGTGGGGAACCACCGTGGAGCAACATCCGCTTTGGCTCGACCAGCTCGCTGAGAATGGCGTGCGGTCCACGCCAATCGTGGATCGTCACTTCTTCAAGTCCATCTACTTCCGCGAGCCCGGCGGTGTGCTCTACGAGATTGCCGACGACGGGCCGGGCTTTGGTCGCGATGAGGAGCTGGGGCGCAAGATCCTGCTGCCGCCCTGGTTCGAGGCGCGTCGCGCCGCCATCGAGGCGAAGCTCACGCCGATCCCCGATCCACGCGCCGGCTGGGCGCGGCCCGTGCGCGATTGAACCGCGGCCGGCGGGAACGGAGCGTCAGCGTCCTGTCGGCAGCGGGTGCGCCTTCGTCCACTCGACCGTGCGGCGCAGGCCCTCCGTGAAACCGACGCGCGGCTCCCAGCCGAGTACGCGCTTCGCGCGCGAGGCGTCGAGGTAGATGCGCTGTACCTCGCCCGGGCGCCGGGCGTCATGAATGGCGTCCTCGGTGAACCCGAGGATGGCCTTCAACTCGCGAACGATATCGTTCACCGACGTGCCCACGCCGGTACCCAGGTTCAGCATCTCGCCGCTGCCGCTCTCGAGCGCCAGGACGTTCGCGTCCACGACATCGGACGCGTAGAGGTAGTCGCGCACCGCGTTTCCGTCACCGAAGATGCGCGGGCGTCTCCCCTGCAGCATGAGCCCGATGAAGATCGCATTGACCCCGGCTTCGCCGTGCGGGTTCTGTCGCGGCCCGAACACGTTCGGATAGCGCAGCACCGTGTAGTCGAGCCCGTGCAGCAGCTTCCACAGGTAGAGATAGTGCTCGACCGTGTGCTTGCTGGCGCCGTACGGGGACTCCGGGTTCACCGGGTGCTCCTCGGTCGCCGGGAGGTGTCGCCCCTCGCCGTAGAGCGCCCCGCCCGTGGAGGCGTACACCACTTTCCGCACGCCATGCCGCGTGCACGCCTGGAGGAGGCCGATCGAGCCGAGGACGTTGACACGCGCGTCCCACACCGGATCGCTCACGGACTTGCGCACGTCGATCTGCGCCGCGTGGTGATCCACGAGATCGGGGCGGAAGTCCGCGATGCAGCGATCCACCGCGACAGCGTCGGCGAGATCGCCCTCGTAGAATCGCGCCTGGGGATTCAGGAACTCCCGAAATCCGGTGGACAGATCGTCGAAGACACCCAGCTCGTGGCCCTGCTCGACGAACCGATCCACGACGTTCGAACCGATGAAACCTGCCCCACCCGTGACGAGGATCCGCAAGTCGTTTCCTCCCGCTGCAGTCGACCGTGTACGCATGCGTGCCGGGGCCGCACGGTAGCTTGGCGTCAGCGCGCAGGGCAACCGCGCCTGCTTCGCGGCCCGGGCTCCGGAGCATTTCGCCAACCCACATGGTTCGGAGCGCATATTCCCGTTGACCGTGGCGAGCGTGCGCTGCTCTAGTGGAGCCGCGCGCTCCGAGCCCGCGTCCAGCCGCGCCAGCGGTGGAAGACTTCGGTCCCGCATCCACCCGGCCGTACGCACAGTCGCAACTCCCTGCATCGGAGGTGGAGATATGCCCAGCGCCGTTCGCCGTCTCATCCCGCTTCTCGTCCTCGTGGCCTCGGCCGGTCTCGTGGTGGCGCCCGCCAGTGCCAATCACGCTTGGGGCAACTATCACTGGGCCCGATCGCAATTCCCGTTCACGGTGACGGTCGGCGACAACCTCGCGCCGCCGTGGGCACCGTACTTAGCGAGGGCCGCCTCGGACTGGGGCCTGACCGACGGCGTCTGCAACAACGTGCTGAATCCCGTGCGCGTCGCGGTCGTGCCCGGCGGTGCCAAGTCGCGGGCCTGCAAACCGGCGACGGGTCGCGTCGAGGTGTGCAACGCGCGCTACGGGAATCGGGGCTGGTTGGGGCTAGCCGGCATCTACGTGCGGGGCGACCACATCGTCCGCGCGTACATGAAGCTCAACGACTACTACTTCGCGCTGCCGCAGTACGATTCGCCGGCGTGGCGCCAGTACGTGGCGTCGCAGGAGCTGGGACACACGTTCGGCCTCGCGCACCAGGACGAGGACTTCAACAACGCCGATCTGCTCGACGCCTGCGGTCGCGGCTCGTGCATGGACTACTCGGCCGATCCCGCAAACAACACGGCGCCGAACCAGCACGATTACGACGAGCTTGCCACCATCTACGGCGGGCACTTCGACGCGCCGGCGCCGGCCGCGATCGCCGTCGAGGACGAGTTCGACGTCGAGGATCCGAACAACTGGGGCCAGGCGCTCCGCTTCGACCGCGGTCGAGGCGTGGTCTACGAGCGGGCGCTGTCGAACGGCGGCAAGCTGGTGACGTTCGTGATCTGGGCCGAGTAGCGCGCTGTTCGCGCGCGCACGTGACGGCTCCGGTTCCGCGACGGGACCGGAGCCGCTCGTGCGCGTGGGGCCAGGTTCGAGTCCCGCGGCTCGCAACTACGCCGCGCGGCGCTCGTCCGTGGAGTGTCCGCCGAGCGCTGCAAGGCATTCCGCGCCGAGCGATTCCACGTTGCGACGGCTCGCGACGGCGCGGCCGCGGGTCACGGCGGTCTCCACCGCGGGCTTCCGTTCCAGTGCGGCGGCGATCGCCTCCCACGCCGGCGGAGGATCCTCGACGCGGCTCCAGGCCGCCCCGTGCTGGCGCAACCACCTTGCCACGGGTTCCGCGGCGTGGCCCACCGGAAGTAACGGGCAGCCGGCGGCGAGCGCGCGCAGCACGAGCCCGGCCGAGAGCGGCCGTTCCAGCGCTACGAACGCCGCGCGCGCGTGCTGGAACCAGGCTCCCTCCGCTTCGAGCGGGGCGCGGCCCACGAAGTGCACCCGCTGCAGCAGGTCGGCCGCGCGAGCGGCGGCCTCCAGCTCGGCATCGGGATGAGCGAGCACGACGAGATCGACTTCGTCGCGCCCGTCGGACGCCCGCGCGAACGCCTCGAACAGCGCTGCGGCTTCCGCCGCATGCAGCGGCGTCGCGACGAGCGCGTAGGGACCGTCCCAGAGCGAGAGTCGTCCGGTGCGCGAGCGATCGCCCTCCACCACGCACGCGTCTCCCGGATCCGCGTCACCGGTCCAGGCGGCGAGCGTGCCGTCGCCTGTTGCCGCGGACCAGCCCGCCGGCCACCACCACGAAGGCCAACGCGAGCCCACCTCGCGCGCGAGTTCGCCACCACCCGGCGCCGCGCTCGCCCACACCAGGGCATCCACCTTCATGGACTCCGCCGCGCGCCTCACGCGATCGAGCGCACCCGGCTCCTCGAATCGTTCGATACCGGGCAGTGGTCGCTCCGTGGTGCCGTGCTGCAGGTCGTCATCGCCATCGGTGGCGATCGCCACCATGCGTACGTCGAAGCCGGCGTGCCGGAGCACTTGGGCGCGCGGTCGTAGATCGGCGAGCGACGCGCCCGCCGAGTCGAGCTGCTCCACGAGCAGCAGTCGAGAATGGGATGCCAAGGGATCCTCGTCGTCGTGGTCGTCGCGGGCGACGAGGTGGGACCCCCGCCGGAAGCGCGGCCCTCGCGAGGGCCCACGTGCCGGGTCGATGACCGGGGCACGTCGCGTCATCCTTGCGGTGATCGCACGGGCGCAGGCCCTCTCGAAAGCGGCAGTGCGCGATCGGCGTCCCGTGACGCGCTCCGTTCCGGGGAGCGGGTCGTGAGTGTTCGCGCTTGGGCCCGGGCTTCAGGCTCGGACTTCGGCGCGGCGTTCCTCGGACTGCACCCGGCGCATCCACGCCAGGAAGCGCAGTCGTTGCCGCACCTGCAAGTCGCAGTCCAGCACGATGGGCTCGAGGACAGGCCGGGGGACCGGCACCGGCTCGACCTGGACGGCAGTAATGATCGGCGCCGACTCCAGAGTCACTCCGGGCGGCCGAAGGGCCAGAACTCGCTCGGCCATGGCTTCGAGTGAAGCCTCCAACAAGCTCGCCAGCTGCAAGGGGAAAAACGCGATACCAAGCCTGCCCATGGTGGTTTCAAGTGCCCGTGCCTGGCCGCGCCCGTCGCCGGCCCACCAGCCCTCCATGGCTCGCCCACGGAGCGCGTCGCCCAGGGCGATCGGCGCCTGGGGCTCGACCGCCAGGATGATGCGGGCGAAGTGCGGCAGGACTTCGTCCAGCTTCCGCCCAAGCGGTGACCAGCCCACCGCGCGCTCCGCCTTGCCGTGCGGCAGCAGGTAGAGCCCCGGGTGACCCGCGTACTGCACCAGGCCGAGCACGGGCATGTCCGCGACCAGGCATTCGAGCAGGCCCCAGCGAGCGTCGCGCCCGAGCCGTTCATGCAGCCTGAGCCTCGGGGACCCGTCCACGAGCAGCACGCGCTCGCCCGCCGCGAGCCGATGCGCCGCCAGTTCGAGCGCGACCCGCAGCACCGCCGTCGGCCTCGGGCCCGTGACGATATGCAGGCTCGGGCTCGTGGCACCCAGGTCGATGGCACCCGCGCGCGGTTGCATCTCGCGCGGTCTCGGCAGGGCGGGCTGGAAGATCGCCGCAAGCACCAGCACGACCAGCGCGCCGAGCGAACCAGCCCCCGCGCCCACGAGCAGGGGCGGCAACCACACGGCCGCGATCGGGCGGACGAGCGGTCGGGCGAGCGGCACGTCGTGCTTCGCGAACGCGACCCAGGGATCCCCGACGCGCTCGTCGAGTGCCACGAGTAGCGCGGTGGCCGACCGCGTGGCAAGCCCCTGCTGGGCCGGCGACTCCCATGCGAGCAGCTGCTGGCGGATCGGTTCGAGCAGTCGTGCGCGCGAGCGCTGCCAGCGCCGCCAGGCGTCGGCGCGCGCGGTGGGAAGCCAACCGCTCCACACCGAGGAATCCGCAAACCATCGGGTCTCCAGTCGCGTCGCCTCGACCACTGCCGACAGCAGCAAGGCCGCGTCGCGGTCGTCCACCACCCAGGTGACGTTGAGCCAGGCGTCCTCGACGTCCGGCGGCGCGCTCTCCTCGGGCGTCGGCCGGCTGGGACTCGCGACGGGTAGATCACGTGCGAGGTCGCGACCCCACTGCGTGCGCGCGAGCAGCACGGCCGCGCAATCCGCGTTTCGTGTCCGAGCAGTCTTGGCGGGCGCACTGACCGCTTTTCGCCAGCTCCGGCGCGTCCGTTCATACGCCGCGGTGAGGTCCTCCGCCGAGGGCGCGTGGCGCGCCGCGAACGCGCGTGTGAGCGTGCGCGCAGAGGCGGCCGAGCTCGCGGTCACGACGAGGTCGATCCCGTCCTCTCGCGACTCGAGTCTCGCGGTCTCCCCGGTCCGGGCCGCGTGCGGCCAGTCCCCTGTAGCGGGCAGCCCGGCGTTCCACGGCAGCCGCGCCTCGAAGCGGGCGCCGCGCGGCGGCGCGATCGCAAGCGCACCGGCGCAGCCCACCAGGATGCCGACGAGCAGGCTCCACAGGATGGTGCGAGAGCGGATCGGGGTGCGCGGGGCGCGGTCGGAGGCGGCTTCCGTGTCGCGCATCGAGGTCTCCGGGGCAGCGAAGTGAGGCGGCGCGCGGCCCGCTTCTCGCGAGCCGAACGCACGTTAGTCCCGCGCCCCGTACCGCGCAAGCCTGACGCCGCTCAGGCGGCGCGGGATTCCTCCGCGGCCCCGCGCTCGGCGGTCGGCAGCGTGAACCAGAACGTGCTTCCCTCCCCCGGCACGCTCTCGACGCCGATCCGACCGCCGTGCTGCTCGATGATGCCCTTGCAGATCACGAGGCCGAGGCCGGTGCCCCCCACCTTGCGCGTGGAGCCGGAATCGATCTGCTGGAACTTGCGGAACAGCCGCGGCACGTCCTTCGCCGCGATGCCCTCACCATGGTCGCGCACCGACACGCGCAGCACGTTCTCCGACGCCGTGGCCTCGATGCGAACTCGCCCTGCAGGCGGCGAGAACTTGATCGCGTTCGAGAGCAGGTTCGTGACCACCTGCGTGATGCGATGCGGATCGAGCAGGACCTCTGGCAGCCGCTCGGGAAGCACCACCTCAAGCTTGATCTTCCGCTCCTCGAGCAGCATGCGCAGGTTCTGCGCCGCGGCCTGAACGACCGGTTCCAGCCGCTGGCGTTCGATGGTCATGGGCAGGGACGCCGCCTCGATCTTCGAGAAGTCGAGGATGTCGTTGATGAGCAGCAACAGCCGCTCGGCGTTCGCGTGCGCGATGCTCAGGAGCTTGGTCTGCTGCTCGGAGTTCTGGAAGTAGCGCGCGTCCGAGAGCAGCTCCAACGCGCCCTTCACCGAGGTCAGCGGCGTGCGGATCTCGTGGGAAACGACGGCCACGAAGTCGGACTTGAGGCGGTCCAGCGCCTTGGCGCGATCGAACAGCTGCGAGTTTCGCACTTGCACCGCAGCCTGCGTCGCGAACATGCGGAGGAATTCCAGGTCGTCGTCGGTGAACCCGACGGCACCGTCCATCACGATCATGACACCGATGGTCTGGAGCTCCTGCACCATGGGGACGGCGAGCACTTCGCGCGCGACGGCGCCGTCGAAGCCCGGGAGCTCGAACGGCGCCGCGTCCAGGGCGCCCCGTCGTGCCGGCAGCCGGCCTTCGGCGACCTCGCCAAGCAATCCCTGGCCAGCCGTGAAATGCGGTCCCTCGTCGTCGCGGAGCGGCAGCTCGATGCCGTGCGCGACGGCGCCGCGGAACTCCCCGGTGTTCTCAATCTGAAGATAGATGACGGCAGCGCGCGCGGCGACCAGGCGCGTGGCGGTCTCGACGATGCGCGTCAGTCGCGGCTGCAGATCGAGGTTCGCGCCGATCTCCATGGACACACGGTAGAGAGTGTCGAGGTTTCGCGTTGCGAGCGCGATGCGCTCGCGGAGTTCCTGCTCGTGACGCTGAAGCACCTCGTTCTGGCGCCGAAGCTGCTCGAGCAGCCCCTTGTTCTCCACCTTGAGCCGGCGATTTCTGAGATGTCGGTTCAGCGTGCGCGGGATCTCGGTGATGTCCTCGAACGGCTTCGTGATGTAGTCGCTCGCGCCCTGGCGGAGCGCGTCGATCGAGTTCTGCACGGTGGCGTGCCCGGTCATGAGCACCACGGCAACCTCGGAATCGCGCGTGCGCGCGAAGCGCATGACGTCCAAGCCCGACTTCCCGGGCAGCGAGATGTCGGTGAGGATCAGGTCCGGGCAGTCTTCCGCGATCAGCTGGAACGCTTCCTCGCCGGACGCCACGAACGTGAGCGCGAACCCCTCGTCGGCCAGCACCTCGCGCAGCACGTCGGCCACCGAGTCGTCGTCCTCCACCACCATGACCCGGGCGGGAGGCGCGAACAGCTCGGGCTCTCCGCTCTGCTCGCGAGGGGGGCCGGTGTCGGGGGTCATGGGATCGAGTCCTCAGTGCGTCTGCGTAGGTCCACTCGCCGCCGTGCGATGTCGCCCCGCCTTCTTGGCGAGCCCCAGTGCGCGCTCGGCCGCGCCGAGCAGCTCACTGGGGTCCATGCCGTCGCGCGGGGCCGAGGCCACACCGGCGGACGCGCTCAGCGTGCCGACGCGCGGGAAGCGATGCCCCTCGAGCGCGTGGCGCAGTCGCTCGGCGAGCCGGCGGGCCGGGGCCAGGTCGCAGTCCGGGAGCAGGACCCCGAACTCGTCTCCGCCCACGCGCGCGACGAAGTCGCCTTCGCGCAGCGCGAGTCGCAGGACGAGCGCGCACTCCGTGAGGACCTGGTCGCCCGTGGCGTCCCCGAACTTGTCGTTGATGGCGGCGAAAAAATCGAGGTCGATCGTGACCACGGCGAGCGGCTGGCCAGACTGCTCGGCGCGCCCCATCTCCTCGACCAGGCGATGATGGAACGTGCGCGCGTCGGCGAGGCCGGTGATCGGATCTCGGCCGGGCTGGCGGCGCAGGTGGTCCAGCTCGAGACGCACACCCAGCGCCGCGCCGAGAGCCCCGGACGCGGTGCGCACGAGCGAGATCTGCTCGGGTCGCCAGCGCTGCCCCTGGCGCGCGAGCAGGTCGAGCGCGCCGACGCGCTCGCGGCCGCAGAACAGCGGCACCCCCATGGCCTCGCGCAGGTCGCCTGGCGTGCGCTCCCAGTCGCCGCGGGCGCACCAGGGCTCGAACACGCCCTCAGAGGAGCGCGCGTGCAGCGCGACGCCGTCGCAATCGAACGCGCGCCGCAGGGCGTCGAGAGCGCGCTCGAGCGCCTCGGGCTCGGCGTGAGATGACAGCAGCGCCGCGCACGCGTCCCACAGACAGCCGGACGCCGCGCGACGATCCGCTCGCTGCGCGGTCGGGTCGCCGGTGCGCGGGTCGCCCTTGCGTTCCCGCGGCTCCTTCGGGCCCGGGGTGGGCTGGCTGCTACGCGGCGTGCGGCCGGGAAATGCGGCGACCGAGGACCCCTTTGAGGTCCCGGAGCCGGGCGGTCGCTTCTTGGATTCGGCCGGACTCACGTAGCACCACCTCCAGTCGTTCGCGCACACCGGGCCCCTGCCCGGAGGGATTCATGAGCATGAGCTGCGTGTTGCCGCGCACGCCCACGAGCGCGTTGTTGATCTCGTGATGCACCCCGAGCACCTCGCGTACCCGGGCGTTCCACGCTTCCTGTTCGCTCCACCACTCGGCGATGAGCGCGCGAAGTGTCACCGCTCCCGCCGCGTCGCCGGCGCGCTCCACCGTGTCCGCCGCCTCGAGCAATCGCGTCCGCAATCCCTCGAACGGGGGCGGCGCGGGCGCGTCGCCTGCCGGTCCGTGATCTGCGTTCAGGCGGCCTCCTCTCGCAGCGAGGCGGCCTTCTGCATCCGCAGCTTGAGCCGGGACATCGCCCGCGTATGCACCTGGGACACGCGCGACTCGGAGATGCCGAGCGTACGTCCGATCTCCTTGAGCGTGAGGTGCTCGTAGTAGTAGAGCGACACGACCAGCCGTTCCTGTTCCGGCAGGAGGTCGATGGTGCCGAGCAGCATGCGGCGCGTCTGGTCGTCCTGGAGTCGCGACTCGAGGTCCACCGTGTTCGGGTCGGCGAGGTGGTCGGCGAGCGTGCCCTGGTCCTCACCGTCGTTCGTGCGCGTCTCGTCGAGCGACACGAGCACGGCCCCTCGCACGTGGTCCAGGAGGCGGTAGAAGTCGTCGCGTGACATCTTGAGCTCGCGCGCAACCTCTTCCTCGGAGGCCGCACGCCCGAGCTTCTGGTCGAGCTTGCGTGTGACGCCGTCCAGGTTTCGCGCCTTGCGCCGCATCGATCGCGACGCCCAGTCCAGCGCGCGCAGCTGGTCGAGCACCGCCCCCTTGATGCGCCACACCGCGTAGGTCTCGAACTTGACGCCCTTGCGCGTGTCGAACTTCGCGTGCGCGTCGAGCAGGCCGAGCACGCCGGCCGAGTAGAGATCCTCGTGATCCACGTTGCGAGGCAGCGTGGCCGCGACGCGTTCGACGACATGTCGCACGAGCGGCGCGAATCGCTTGAGCAGGTCGTTCTTGTTGTACGTCACGCTTGCCGGTGCGGCGGCGCGGGACGTGGCCGGCGAGCGCAGCCCGGTGCGGGCCCGTCGGCCGGGCACGACGCGAAGTGCCGGCCGTGCGAGCGTGGCGCGGGCAGGGCGGATGGTCGCGGTCTTCTTACGGGCGGAAGCGGTCACGGTGGCGGCGCGGGGCATGCAGGGAGTCTCCTAGGCTTCGAGGCGGTGCGACTGCTCCGAGAGGACGTCGGAGCCGGGACCCGAGGGGAAGGGTTTCCAAAGGCGCGAGACGATCGCGCGATACGCGATGGCGGCGGGTGAATCCGGCCAGGCGACGGTGACGGGCTCCTGCGCATGGACGGAGCGCGACACCGCCGCGTCGTACGGCACGGTGCCGAGCACGTCGACCTCGAGACGGAGGAAGTGGCGCGCGAAGAGCCGCATGCGGTCGGCTGCCTCCTGGGCCTCCTCCTCGCTCGCGGCCATGTTCACGACCAGCCGCGGCGAGCGCACGAGCGCGTCCTCCTTCTGGAGCGTCTTGCGGTTCATGCCGGTCGCTGTGTCGACGATCATCAGGTCGGCGGCCGTGTCCGCGAACGACAGCGAGCGAAGCAGGAGCTCGCGCCGGTAGTCGTCGAGCTCGGCCAGCTCGGGCGCGGCGGAGGCCGAGGGCACTAGCGTCACGCCCTCGGGTCCGCGCACTGCCACCTCGTCCACCGTCTTCTCCCCGGCGAGGACGTGGCCCAGGTCCCAGCGCGGATGCGCGCCGAGCAGGAGGTCCAGGTTCGCATGAGCGAGGTCGCCGTCCACGACCACGACACGCGCGCCACGCTGCGCGAACGCGACCGCGAGATTCGCGGCGAGGTTGCTCTTGCCGACACCGCCGCCCCCGCTCGTGATGACGAGCTTCCGCACGCGGCTGCGCGACAGCTGCGCCGGATGGCCGGGGCCGAACTCGGCCGAAACGGGCTCGCCCGGGACGAGCTGGACTCGCGAGGGCCGGCGTTCCGAGCGCGAGCTCACGCGGCCCTGCCCGTGTCCTGCCCGGAGGTGGCGGCCACGGCGCACAGCGCGCGCACGAACCGCCAGTAGCGTCGCTGATGCTCCGCGCGGGCGAGCGGCCACTCGAGGCCGAGGCGCGACAGGCGCCGGACTTCGGCCTCGAGCGACAGCACGGCCGCCTTGGCGGCGTCGAGGCGCGCGCTCGGCGCGGACGGCATGGCGCGTCGCGGATCGGACAGCGCCGTGACGGGAGCCCACGTTCTCATGCGGCCCTCCGCAGCGACGACGGTCCACCGAGCTCGCGGGCGACGCTGGTGAGCGCCGCGACCCGGCGTTGCTCGACCTCGCGCGTCGTCAGTCGGAGCGCGCCGGCGATCTCGAGTGAGCTCAGTCGCTCGAGCAGGTAGAGCGACAGCACGAGGCGGTCGGTCTCGGGCAACGCCTCGAGGGCGGCCAGGAGACGCACGCGGGGCGGCAGCTCGCGAACCCTGCGGGGCAGGCGGCTCACGCGGCCCTCCGCATCGTCGAGCGACGGCGCTCGGGCCGGGCGAGCAGCGCGCGGCGCACGGCGCGACGCAGCTCGTCCACGTGGAACGGCTTCGGGAACACCTCGCTCACGCCGGCGCGCACGAGCTCGCGGACGGTCTCGGGCGAGCCGTAGGCGGTGACCACGATCACGGGCTGCGCGCTGCGGCCGCGCGACAGCTTCTGCGCGAGCTCGAGACCCGAGAATCCCGGCAGTCGAAAGTCTGTGATGACAAGGTCGCTACGGTGCGTGCGAAGCCACGCCAGGGCCTCTTCCGCGGTGCGGAACGTATCGATCGTGTAGCCGTCATCCGAGAGCCCTTCGGCGAGGGCCCAGGACGTCGTCGGCTCGTCTTCCACGATGAGGATGTGCGCCATCGGCGAGGCTCCGGGACAGGGGGGCGGGCTGAGGTCCACCGGGGCTTTTTGCACCCCCCATGCCACGCGCCCTGCCGAGCGAGCAGGTCGGGGCGAATCACCCGAGAAGCTTCACTCGCGAAGCCACGCGGGCGGGCCGCGCGTGTGAGTCAGCTTCAAGCGGGCGAACGACTTGGAGCAGCGGCGCTGGCCGCCGAGCCAGCGGCTGAGCCGCGCGCGCGAAACTCGCCCACTCGCGAATCGGCCGGGTGCCCGAGGCACCCGGCCGCTCAACTCCCGACCGCCCGCCGCTCAAGGACGATGCATTCTTGGCCGGCGCTCAGGCTGTTTCGCCATCCTCTCCATCGTCACCGATGGCGTATTCCTTGAGCTTCGTGCGCAGCGTCTGGCGCGCGATGCCGAGCATCGTGGCGGCCCGCGTCTTGTTCCCGTCGCACACCCTGAGCGCGTGCTCGATGGCCAGCTTCTCGATGTCCGCGAGCGGCCGCACGACGCCCGGGGGGAACGGGTCTCCCCCGCCGGGTGCGCCGGACACGCCCGCCGCGGACATCTCGGGCGGCAGGTGTTCGGCACGGATCTCGTCTTCGGCCTCGAGCAGCACGACTCGCTCGAGCACATTGCGGAGCTCGCGCACGTTGCCCGGCCAGCGATAGGCCTGCATGCGTTCGAGCGCGCCGGCGGAGAGCTTCGCCGCCGGGCGGCCGAGCTCGCGGCAGAATCTCGCCACGAAGTGCTCGGCGAGCGCGGCGATGTCGCTCGTGCGATCGCGAAGCGGCGGCACCGCCACGGGCACGACGTTCAACCGGAAGTAAAGGTCCTCGCGGAAGCGGCCCTCGCTCACGAGCTTCGCCAAGTCGCGGTGCGTGGCCGCGACGACTCGCACGTCCACCGTGATGTCGACGGCGCCGCCGACTCGCCTGAACGTGCGGGTCTCGAGCACGCGCAGGAGCTTCGCCTGGAGCTGGGGCGCCATCTCCCCGATCTCGTCCAGGAACAGCGTGCCCCGGTGGGCCAGTTCGAACAGCC
>JAHFBW010000037.1:0-5526 GCA_023249845.1 Candidatus Eiseniibacteriota bacterium | reverse complement strand
GCTGCTCGGGAATGGCACTGCAGTTCAACTCCACGAACGGACCGCCGGCGCGCGCGCTCTTGTCGTGGAGGAAGCGCGCCATGAGTTCCTTGCCGGACCCCGTCTCGCCGTGGATGAGTACGGTGGACGCGCTCGCCTTCGCCGCGCGCTCGAGGCGGGAAAGCGCGCCCTTCAGACTGTCGCTCGCCCCCACGATCTCCACGCGGCCGGCCGCGGACTCGCGCAGCCGGCTCACCTCCTGGCGCAACCGCGCGTGCTCGAGCGCGCGATCCAGGACGACGCCCAAGTGGCCCAGGTCGGGCGGCTTGAGCATGAAGTCGTACGCGCCGAGTTGGATCGCGCGCACCGCCTGCTCCACCGTGCCGTGCCCGGTCAGCATCACGACCGGGAGCGCGGGTTCGAGGTCCCGCAGCTCGCGCAGCACGCGCAGCCCATCCTCGTCGCCCAGCTTGAGGTCGAGCACCACCGCGTCCACGCCGCGCTCGCGCACCGCCTCGATCGCCTCACGGGCGCTCGAGGCCTCGAGCGGGGCATAGCCCTCGTCGCGAGCCCATTCACCGATGCTGAAACGCAGCGATCGCTCGTCATCGACGACGAGCAGCGTGCCTTTCGGTTGCGTCCGGGTCGAGCTGTCGCCTTTCGCCATTTCGTTTCTCCAGCGGGAAGTTGAGGAGAACGGTGGTGCCGCGGCCTTCTTTGCTGTCCACCGCGATCGATCCGCCGTGTTCCTGCATGATGGTCTGCGAGATGCTGAGCCCCAAGCCGGTGCCCGAGGCCTTCGTGGTGAAGAACGGATCGAACAGTTTGGTGAGCGTCCCGCGCGGGATGCCGACGCCGGTGTCGATGACGCGCACCTGCTGGACCTCGAGCCAGGGCGACGGCCAGCGCTCGCCGTTGCGAGACTCCTCGGCCTCGCGCCGGTCGTCGGCGCGCCGCCCCGGTCCGCGCGGCGGCCGGCGGCGCCGCACGTGGCGCACCTCGTAGCGAAGCGTACCGCCGTGCGGCATGGCCTGGAGCGCGTTCAACGTGACGTTCAGGAGCACCTGGTGGACGAGGTCGGCATCCACGTAGACCGCGGCCAGCCGCGGCGCCACGTCGGACTCGATCCGCACGCCCTGGCGTTGCGCGTTCGCGAGCGAGATGCCGACGACGCGCTCGACACAGTCCGCGAGCCGCACCGCCGTGAGCTCGGGCTGGCGGGGGCGCGCGTACTGGAGCAGGCTCGTGACGATGCGGTCGAGCCGCGCGACCTCGTCCAGGATGACTTGCACGAAGCGCGCGCGGTCGTCCCCCGGCTCGAAGCGCTTGAGCAGCACCTGCGCGCTGGTGCCGATGTCGGCGAGCGGATTCCGGATCTCGTGCGCGACACCGGCCGAAAGCTGCCCGAGCGTCGCCAGACGCTCGTGCCGGCGGAGTTCCTGTTGCATGCGCCACATCGAGGTGAGGTCGTGCAGCGTCACCAGGGCCCAACTGGGACGGCCGAAGCGGCACGCAACGAGCCGCACGGGAACGTCGCCGGCCCCCGGCGTGTGGAGCAGCGCCTCGCGCTCGAGCCGAGGTGATACGAACACCTCGCGAGCCAGGTCCTCGCCCGCCACCACGGTGCGCAGCAGCGTTGCGGCCTCGGCGCCCTGCGCGCGCCCCGCGGTCGTGCCGAGAAGCTTCAGGGCCGCCGGGTTCGCCGATGCGATGCGCCCGCGCGGGTCCAGCACCAGCACGGCCGCATCCGCGTCATCCATGAGGGCGCGGAAGCCGGCCGCGAGCGGGAACGCCGCGGTGCGGTGCATCGTGCGTGTGGGCATGGCCATCCCCTGGCGAGCCTCGAGGCAGCGAGAGCCCGGAGCATAGCGAACCCGCGTCCGCCCCGGAAGCCGCGAGCCGCCGGACCACGACAGGTCCGGCGGCTCGCGTCGTACGGCGCTCGTGCAGGGATCAGCGCCCGAGTATCTCGTGGAGTACGGCTTCGACCAGGCTGTACCGTACCTCCGCCCGGTCGTACCAGCCGGTCGCGATCCGCCGGCGGGCCTCGGCCACGCGCGTCAGTCGGACAATTCCGTCGCGCGGGAACGGCACCACTTTCGCGGGACTGGCCTTCACGGGAGTACGCTTGCGTCGACGGTTCATGAACCCTCGCACGGCCCGCGCGCGGAGTGGATCCGCCACGGCACGAGCCCGACTACTTCTTGTCGGGATCGGTACCGGTCGCCGGCGGCCGCTGCTGTGCCGCCGCCTTGCGGTTCTCCTCCTGGATGCGCACGTAGATCTCCTCGCGGTGCACCTTCACCTCGGGGGGCGCCTCGATTCCGAGCTTCACCTGACCCGAACGCACTTCGAGGACGGTGATCTTCACCGCATCACCGATCCGGATGTTCTCTCCTAACTTCCTTGTTAGGACCAGCATGGTTGAACGAGCCTCCGCTCCTCGACCCTGTGTACCCTGAGAGCGACACGGTCGCTGGCCCCACCCCCGCGCACGGACGGCGCGGGCGTGAAGGCCCGGATTGGACTGGGTATCGGCATGGCGTGCAAGCGACTTGAACCAGAATAGCTTTGCCAACCCTTGTCGTCCACGAGCCAGTTGTCCATGCACGGGTTCGCGTGGTTCGCGCGCTCGTCGTAGCATTCTCCGTCGGGGGTACCCATTGGATCGAAGCGCGCCGGGATTCCGATTGCGTTGGCTGATGCTGCCCGTGGCGTGGGTGCTGCTCGTCTCGAGCCTCGGCCTGCCGCATCGGGCCTACACGGGTGTGTCGTTGCAGCCGAACGGGCGCGTGGGCTCCGTGGACGCTGGCAGCCCGGGGCATGCTGCAGGGCTCGTGCCGGGCGACCGGCTCGTCGCCCCAGGCGAGGACGCCGCGAGCGAACTGCTCGGGGCCGGCCCGCTCGCCGCGGCGGAGCCCGGCGTGCCGCTCGTGGTGGAGCTCGAACGCGACGGCGCTCGCGTGCCGGTGTGGCTCGTTCCACGCGAGCTTCCCCAGACCGAACGACGCTTCCTCGCGGTCATCTTCGCGGTCGCCGCGTCGTTCCTGCTGCTCGGGGGCTGGGTGTGGAGCGAGCGCCGTGATCCGCTCACGCGCACGTTCTACCTCCTGTGCCTCGCGTTCACCGTGTTGCTCGCACCTCCGCCCTACCTTCCCACCGCGCCGGCGAGGTCGCTCTACGACACTCTCGCCGTGCTGTCGCAGCTCTTCATCGGTCCAATGTTCTCTCACTTCTTCGCGCTGTTCCCGGAATCGGGACGGCCGCGCGCGCGCCTGGGTGCTAGCGTCGTACGCCGCGGCCACCGTGTTGCTCGTGTGCTACGCCGCTGTCACGCTAGGGACCGCGTGGAGCTTGGGCCAAATGAACGCGCTGCTCTCGGTGCTGCGCGTGGCGCCGGCCGTGCTGTTCGCGGCCGGCCTGATCGGCGGCCTCGTGCTCTTCGCGCTCGCGTTCTTCCGCGCCGAGACGTCGGATGCTCGCCGGCGCTTGCGCGTGGCGTTCATCGGCACGCTGCTCGGCGCGCTGCCGTTCGCGCTGCTCGTGGGCATGCACAACCTGTCGCACGCGCCGGCGCTCCCGGGCGAGCGCTGGGCGGTTCCGTTCCTGATCCTGGTGCCGCTTTCGTTCGGCTGGGCGATGGCGGTGCACAACGTGTTCGACTTTCGCGTCGCGCTGCGTGCATTCACGCGTGCGGCGAGCGCGCTCGTGGGTGCGGCGCTGCTCTACGTCGCGAGCGAGTGGATGGCGGCGGCGTGGTGGCCCACCGCGGGAACCGGCGTGACGGGCGCCGCGGTAGCACTCGGCGCGCTGCTCGCAGCGCTCGCGGGACCTGCGCGCGGCTGGCTCGGCGCCGCGGGACGCCGCCTCGTTCCGTATGCCGACGAGTGGTCGCTCGCGGACTGGGCTCCGTCCGGTGACGAGGAGGCGCAGATGCTGCAGAGCGGCTGCGAGGCCGTGGTGCGCGCGCTGCGCGTGGACGGCTGCACGGCGCTCCACTGGAACGAGGGCGGCGCCGTGGTCGCACGTTCCGGCGCCCTGCTCGCGCCGGCGCTCTCGAGCGCCGCGCCCGAAGCGCTTCGCCACCTGACCGGACCGCTCGAGCCGGCGGAGCTCAAGCTCTCGAACGACGATCGCGACGCGCTCGAACACGCGGGGGCGCACTGGCTGCTGCCCGTCAACGCCGACGTGGCGATCGCGATCGGCCGGCGCTTCGCCGGAGCGTGGCTGTCGCGTGCCGAGTCGATGGCGCTCGAGCGGCTCGCGAGGCAGCTCGCCGTGAATCTCGAGAACCTCGAGCTGCGCCGCGAGGCGCGCGACCACGGCGTGCTGGCGCGCGAGATGCGCCAGGCGCGCGCGGTGCAGGTGCGGCGACTGCCACGGCACACGCCCGTGCTGCCCACGCTCGATTGCGCGGCGTCAACGCTCGCCACCGAGGCCGTGGGCGGCGACTACTACGACTTCGTCGAGACCGGCGGTCGCGAGTTCACGCTCGCGGTCGGCGACGCCGCGGGCCACGGCGTGCCGGCCGCGCTGGTACTCGCCGGCGTTCAGGCGCGCTTCCGCGACGAAGCACGGCGCGCGCGTCACCCGGGCGAACTGCTCGAGGCCATGAACCGGGATCTCGTGGCGCTCGATCAGCCCGAGCACTTCATGGGGCTCCTGTGCGCACGCGTGGATGCGGGCGCGGGTGCTGTCCGCTTCGCGAATGCCGGACTCACGCCGCCGCTGCTCCGGCGCCGCGACGGACGCCACGAGGAGCTCACCGACGGCGGCCCGCTGCTCGGCGTGCAGGAGGGCGCGCGATATCCGCTCGGCTCGGCCGACCTGGAACCGGGCGACGTGCTCGTGGTGTACACGGACGGATTGAGCGAGGCAGCGCGCGACGGTGAGCCGTTCGGCGACGAACAGCTGTGGCGCGTGCTCGATCGCCACGCGCACCGCCGGGCCGCCGACGTGCTCGAGGAACTCATGTCCGCGGTGCGAGCCTGGGCCGACGGGCCGCTGGACGACCTCACCATCGTGGTGCTCAAGCAGTTAGCCCGGGTGCGCGGCGCTGCGCTCCAGCCGGCGCGGGCCACTCTCAAGGGCTCGCCGGCGGATGCCGATACCCACGGGTGAGGCGGAGGGATCCGTCTCCCCCGCTCGCGCTGCCAACCCACGAGCGGCCGTCGAACCCGGTTGACCCCGTCCGCGACGACGCGGCGGGCCCTCTGAAGCAGGAGGTGGCCGTGGACGTCGGACTGGTAATGGTCCTCATGGACCTGTTGTGGTGGATCAGGCGCTGAGGCGTCTGCACCGCGGCAAAGGGAAAGGCCCCCGGGGCTCCGTGTCCCGGGGGCTTCGTTCGTTTCTGGACCAGTTCCACATCGGGAAGCGCTTCACGCAAGTGCGGAACGGCTGAGACGGAGCGCGGGCCCCTAGCCAGGATTATTCATGAGCCCGTGGCCTGCGCGGGCCGGCTGCCCATGAATCGCTGCGTTGAAGGCTTGGCCCGCTCCTGCGACGTGTCACCGACACGACTCCGTCGCGGGCCAAGCCTTCGCC
>JAHFBW010000278.1 GCA_023249845.1 Candidatus Eiseniibacteriota bacterium | reverse complement strand
AACCAGTGTGGAATGCGGACCTACTTAGACTTGTTGGCAGCTACTTCGCCGAGCTGCCAGAGCCCACGGCGGACATGAGCCCGCGTGAACAGATCGCGCTCGCGGCGAAGGTGCCCGCGGTGCCCGCTGCCGAGACGCTCAAGGTGCTCGTGCGCACCACCCGGGGGGAGTTCACCGTCGCGGAACTGCTCGCCGACTGGCGCCGGCTCTCCAGCGTCTACCGCCCACGCGTGCGCGACGATGAGAGCGTGAAGGCGCTCGTGCTGAACAGCCTGTTCGAGCGCGTCATCCGGCGCGCCGCCTCCGAGCCCGCGCTCGCGACGCGATCCGAGGTGAAGGCGGTGATGGACGACCGCATCGAGTATCACTCGGTGACAAGCTTCCTGCAGCGCGACGTGCTCTCGAGCATTCCCACCGACACCGTCACGCTCATCCGGCACTACCGCGCACGGAAGTCCGATTTCGACCGCCCACCGCGCGCGGCGCTCGTGCTGCTCACGCTCGACAGCAAGCGCGCGGCCGACAGCCTGGCACGGCTCATGACCGTGCCGGGGGAAGCCGAGAGCCTGGCGTTCCGCGCGCAGCGCGGCGGTGTGCGCTACACGCACATGGTGACGCCGACCTCCGACAGCGCCCTCTACAGGGTTGCGGTGCGCACGGGCAGGAACGGCGTCTCGGCACCAGAGCAGGTGGATTCCGGCTGGCGCGTGTTCAAGGTGCTGTCGCTCGACCCACGAGCACCCCAGCCGTGGAGCGCGGTGCGGCCCGAGGTCCAGCGCTCGTGGTACGAGGAGGAGAGCGAGCGCCGTATCCGCGGCCTGCTCGATGCACTCAAGCGCGCGGCGCGGATCGAGCGGAACGAGCCGGCGCTTCGGAACCTGGTCATGCGCCGGAGCGCCGGCGGGTAGCACTGCCGCCTCACGAACTCACCCGCCTTTGACGCGGGCTCGCCCGCGGCCCTGTAGACTCCTTCAAGGCTCGTCCTTCCGCCCTCACCACGCGAGTTCTCCATGCCTTCCTGCCTCCACCGCTCCACGCCTCCACACCCCTCCCCACCCCCTTTCACGGCGCTCCCGGGACTCTCCACCTGATGCGTCCCGCCTTGGCCCTGGCCATGCTTGCCGCGACCGCCGCCATCGCCAGCGCGGCGCCTCCCGTGTTCCGCATCGAGCCGGACACGCTGCACGCCGACACGCTCGGCATGTGGCGGGCGAGCCTCGTTCTCGAGAACCACGACCAGTGGGGCCTCTACCCCGACAGCCTGTTCCTCGACTGGAAGTGCCTGGACGACGACGCCAGCGCGTTTCCCACCTCGGGCACCATGACGCTCTCGGCGCTCGCGCGAGCCATCGAACCTGCGGGGGCCGACGAGCAGACCGGCTTGGACTGGAGCGCGCCAGCGAACTTCGAGCGCGGCTCGGTCACGTTCCGGCTCTACGCACACGACGCGAAGAAGGTGTCGCACGCGCTGAGCGTGACGCTCGCGGTGACAGGAAATGCACTATACGACCTCCACCCCCCGGTGCTGTTGGACGTGGGCAGCCGGAAGGTCGAGGTGGTGCACATGAGCGTCGACGCGTCCGTCCAGCCAGGCTCGGGCGTGCTCTACGTTCCACCGGCGGGCGTGAGCGCGCGGAGCATGATGCGCTGGGCGAGCCAGCTGGTGTGGCGCGGCCACGCCGTGAGCATCGTGAGCCTGCCGGGTTCGGGGCACTCGACAGGCGCTGCCGATCGCGCCGGCCCGGCGAGCGTGGGCGCGGTGGAAGCGGCGCTCGATCGCCTCGCGCACGAGCCGGACGTGGACCGGGCGCGGCTGGCGATCTGGGGACTCGGCGAGGGCGCCACCGCGGCGCTGCTCGTTGCCGAGAAGCATCCCGATCTCCGGGGCGTGGTGGCACAGAACGCGGTCCACGATCCGTGGTCGGCCTACCGCGCGCTCGGGTCCGACGCGCGCGAGGCGTTCGCGCGTGAGGCCGGGCGCGACAGCGCCAGCTGGCGGGCGCGCTCGCCGCTCGCCGCGGCCGCGCACATCGCGGCGCCCGTGCTGGTACTCCAGACTGAGGACGCGCCGGCGCCAGAGACCGCTGCCGCGCGTGAGTTCGCCGCGATCCGGAGCGAGAAGGGCCTGCCCGTCGAGTCACGCATGAACGAGCCGTCCGGTCGGGCGTTCCAGCGCCAGGAAGCCGTCCGGCTCGCAATCGACTACCTGGCGCGCCGGTTGAAGCGGCCCTGAGCACTCTGCCGAAGATCGGCGCGCATGCTTCCGGTCAGCCCTGCGTCAACTCGCACGCCGGTAGCCGGCATTCTCGCGGCAGGTCTTGACGCCCCGCTCGCGCCACTCCTACGCTCGTTGCCGCACTTTCGCTCAGGTACCCTCCCACGCTCCGCCGCCCCGCCGGCCGCCTGGCCCGCCCGAGGACTTTCATGAAGCGTTTCGCGACCCGCTCGCTGCCGATCTGCCTCTCGCTCGTCCTCGTCGGAGCCACCACGACGCCGCTCGCCTCGCGCGCGCAGGAGGGCCGGCCGCACCCCCCCTCCCGCCCCGCCTCCGGCACGCCCAAGCCCGTGGACCCGAACAAGCCCGTCCCAGGCAGGTTCACGCACCCCAAGCTCAGAGGCTGGATCAACGACGTGCCCGACACCGGCCAGTTCCTGCCGGATTCGGTGTGGCTGCTGCGCGTGGGACCGCGTGTCACCACGGTGGGCACCTACGTGAGCCAGTGGTTCTCCTCGTATCCGGAATACCGCCCGTCGCAGGACAGCACCGGGCGCGTCAAGTTCCTCCAGAACCTGATCAACCGCGACGTGCTTGGCCTCACGGCGCTCGAGCAGAACCGTCCACTCTCGTTCGAGGACCGGCTCGCGATTCGCGAGGTGCGCCAACGTTCGCTCGCGAACGCCGTCTACCAGCGCTTCGTGCGCGACTCGGTCACGGTGAGCGAGGCTGAAGTGCGTTCGCTGTGGGAGACGTACAAGTGGCTGCAGCGCTTCCGGCACATCCTCGTCGCCGACCGAAATGCCGCCGAGCGCGTGCGCCGCGAGCTCATCTCGGGCCGCATCCAGTGGTCAGCCGCAGTGAAGAAGTACTCCATCGCCACGAACGACAAGGGACCTGACGGCGAGCTGGGCTGGGCCCGCCGCGACCAGCTCGAGACCGAGATCGCGTATCACATCTACGGCCTGAAGCCCGGCGAGACGTCGCTGCCCGTGCAGGACCGCGAAGGCTGGCACATCGTCCAGTCCATCGAGCGAAAGCCCGAGGATCCGCCGTCGTACGAGGCCATCACCCACGCGCTTCGTGACCAGCTCGCCGGCTTCAAGGCCGGTGCACGCTCCGAGGGGCTGCTGGCCCTGCTCCGCGAGCGCGTCGGCATGCGTTACGACACCGCGAATGTGGTGTTCGCCGCCACGCGTTTCGGCGAATCCATAAAGGTCCGGCAGGAGCCCATGGCAGCGACGTTCGAGATCGACGGCTCGGTGCCCGAGCTGCCCGAGGCGGACACCTCGCGCATCCTCGCCCGCTGGAAGGACGGCGGCCGCTTCTCGCTGCACGACCTGCTCCACGCCTATAGCGACATCCCGCCGCTCCTTCGGCCCGCGCTGAATCGCGAGGACGCCGTGTTCAGCTTCGTCGAGACGAGCGTGCTCGAGCCCACCATCGCCGAGTACGGCGCCGAGAAGGGACTCGAGAACGACCCCCTTGTGGCCGAGCCCATGCGCTCGAAGCGCGAGGAGCGCCTGGTCGAGCATCTCTACCAGGACTCCGTGGGCTCACGCGTGTGGGTGAGCAAAGACGAGCGGCGCGCCTACTACCAGAAGAACCTCCAGCAGTTCTTCACCTATCCGAGTGTGCGCTTTGCGGCGATCACACGCGACAGCAAGGCCGGCGTGGACTCCGTGGAGCGGGCGCTCCGCTCGGGCGTCTCGGCCATGGCGCTGCTCGCGGCGGACAGCGCAGCGGGGCGTATCTCGGGCAGCGTGCAGTCGCGCCACCAGGGCGAGCAGGGCGCCTACCAGAAGGCGCTGTTCGAGGAGATGCGGCCGAGCGACGTGCAGGTGCGCGGGCCGGACAAGAACGGCGACTACGTCGTCATCCAGCTTCTGTCCTACGACGGCGGGCGCCAGCTCTCGTACGAGGAGAGCGAGACCATGATCGACGAGTCGTTGCAGAACGTGAAGGCCGACGCGGCGCTGCAGGCCATGATCGAGCGCCAGAAGAAGAAGTACCCGATCGCCTGGCGGCCCGAGCTGGTCATGCTCATCAAGCTGGTGGATCCGACGCTCGACTGAACGCCGGTCGGGCCCGGGGCAACGGACCGCCGGTGGAGCACCGCTATCGCTTGGCCGGCGTCTTGGGCTTCCATGCCGGCACGCGCGGTCCCGTGAACGGCTCGCAGGCGGTGGCCGGGGCCGAGTAGCTCACGAAGCGCTCGCCGCGCGCCACGCGCGGCTCGTCCTTGGGGCCGAACGCCAGCGTCGCCGACGCCCATTCCACGCACACGGGCCGGTCGCAGCCGGCGAGCGCACGATCGGGTCGGTGTTTCAAGATCACGCGACAGAGGGTGTAGAGCGAGTCGCCGTCCACCGCGCCCGAGTTCTCGAACGGTACCGCGAACACCATGCGGAACCGCGCGCGGCTCGGCGTGCGGTCGAGGATCACGAACCCCTGGCCCGCCGAGCGGAACGGCTGCGGCCAGCT
>JAHFBW010000277.1 GCA_023249845.1 Candidatus Eiseniibacteriota bacterium | reverse complement strand
CGGATCTGTGCTTCGCACGGTGTGCGCGCGGGCCGCGGGGTTCAGGCATGGCGCGTCTCGCGTTCGGCCGCCACCGGCAGGAGCATCGCGAACAGCGCCGCGGCCGCGATCGCCAGCGTGGCGCCCAGCGCGAACGGCGCTTGCGGACCGACGCGCTCCCACAGCACGCCCGCCGCGAGACTCGCGGGCAGGAGTGCTGCGCCCACGGCGCCGTGGTAGGCGCCGAACGCCGTGGCGCGTCGCTCGCGCGGCACCAGCTCGGCGATCAGGCTCCGTGCCTGGCCCTCCGAGAGCGACGTGTGGAGCGCCAGCAGTGCCCACGCCGCCAGCGTGCCGGCGCGCGTCGGCGAGAATGCCGCCGCGCCGTACGCGAGCGCATAGAACAAGTAGCCCGCAAGCAGCAACGGCCTGCGGCCGACCCGGTCGGCGAGCCGGCCGAGTGGAAGCGAAAGCGCCGCCGCGAGCAGGTTGTAGCCCAAGTAGACGAGCGCCACCTGGCCGGCGTCGAATCCCGTCTGTTGTGCCCGAAGGAGCAGGAACGCATTGCTCGAGTTGCCGAGCTGGAACACCACGTCCACGGCGAGGAAGCGGCGGAACGCCGGGCCGAGCGGCGTGGTCGGCACTGCGACCGCGGCACGTGCCGCCGCGACGATGCGTGGCGCGCGAACGAGCAGCAGCAGCACCGCCACCGCGATCGCGGACGGCACCGCCGAAAGCAGGAAGATGCGGCGGTAGCCCTCGGCGCCCAGGTGCCCCCAGCGCCCGAGCAGCCACCACGTCACGAGCGGCCCCAAGGCCGCCCCGAACGTGTCCATCGCGCGATGCAGTCCGAATGAGCGACCCAACTGGTGCTTCGGCGTGGAGTCCGCGATGAGCGCGTCGCGTGGCGGATTGCGGAGCGCTTTGCCGACACGATCGCCAAAGCGGAGCCCGAGCAGCGCGGGCCACGTCGCGGCCACCGCCATGGCTGCCTTGCACACGCCGGAGAGGCCATAGCCCACCGTGAGAAACGGCTTCCGGTGCCCGAGCCGGTCCGAGACTCGGCCCGAGATCACGCGCAGCGCCGACGCGGTGCACTCCGCGACGCCTTCGATGAGACCTAAGCTCGCCACCGACGCGCCGAGCGTGGCGGTGATGAACAGCGGCATCACCGGCACCAGCATCTCGCTCGAGATGTCGGTGAAGAACGACACCAGCCCCAACGCCACGACGTTCGCGGGGAAGCCGGCGATCGTGCGCGAGGCGGGCGGCGGGGGGGGCGACGGCGGGGTCACGGCGTCTGGCCCGGCCGCGGGCTTGTCGTCTTGCATGCGTGCTCCGGATGGGACCGCGAACGAGGCCCGGGTCCGCGACGGCGGACCCGGGCCCGGATGCTACCCGAAGTGTGCTCGGCCTCGGTCCCCGCGGCGCGGCCGCGCCCGGCCCGGGCGCCTACTCGATCTCCTTCACCTCCACATCACCCAGCCCCGCGAGCGCCTTCTGCGCCAGCTCGCCGTTCGTGACCACCAGCACTTTCAGGTCCTCGGTGCAGAAGTAGCTCTTCAGCACGCGCTTCACGTCGTCCATGCCGACCGCGCTGATCTTGTCCGGGTAGCTCGCGATGAAGTCCTGTGGCAGTCCGAAGAACTCGGCGTTCGCGATCTCGCCCGCCAGCTCATCGGGCGACTGGAGCCCGAGCGGGAACTGCCCTTTCAGGTAATTGCGCGCCTTGTCGAGTTCCGCCGCTGTGGGCCCCTCGTCCACCAGCTTCTTCACCTCGGCGAGCACCGCGTCCACGCACTTTCGCAACTGCTCGTTCCGCGTGAACGTGCTCACCCGGAACGCGCCGGCGGCACGCTGCTGCTGGAAGCGGCTCGAGATGCTGTAGGTGAGCCCCTGCTCGACGCGAATCGAGTTCACGAGTCGTGACGTGAAGCCCGCGCCGCAGATCGTGTTCGCCACCTGGAGGGCGTACCAGTCCGGGTGGTTGCGCTGCACCGACGGACACATCATGCGGATCTGCGTCTGCGTGGCCTCCGGCTTGTTCACGATGCGCACCGAGCGGCCGTGGAGCGCCGCCGCCGGGCCGTAGGGATCCGTCGCCGATTGGCCGGCGCCTTTCTTCCAACCCGCGAACGCCGTCTTGAGCGACGCGACGAGCGCCGTGGGCTGCACGTCGCCGACCACGACCAGCACCGAGCGCTCGGGCGTGATGTAGCGGTCATGAAAGCTCCGCACGTCGTCTCGCGTGGCCGCCTTCAAGCTCGACTCCCAGCCGATCGCCGGGTGGCCGAGCGGGCTGTCACCCCAGAACCAGCGCGTCATGGCGTTCTCGGCGATCACCGACGGCTCGCTCTTGTCGGAGGCGATCTGGCCGAGCGCCTCCTCCTTCTTGCGGTCGAACTCCTCGCTCGCGAACGTGGGCGACACGATGACGTCGCGGAACAGCTCGAGACCCAGGCCAAGATCCTTCTTGAGCACCTCGCAGCTCACGACGAGCTGCTCGGAGCCCGAGCTGGCACTCAACGAGCCGCCCACGAACTCGATGTCCTCGGCAAGCTGTTTCGCTGAGCGTTTCGCCGCGCCCTGCGTGAGCAACTCGGCGGTGAGGCGCGCCAGTCCCTCTCGGCCCGCGGGGTCGTTGACCGCGCCGGCGCGCGCGACGAGACGGAAGTCCACCAGCGGCAGCCTCGACGTTGGCACGACGATGATGTTCAAGCCGTTCGGCAGCGTCATGCGAACCCAGTCGCCCGACTTTCCCTTCGCGGGCGCAGCGGCGGACGCGGGCGCGGCGGCGATCGCGGCAGCAAGGAGCAGCGCGGCGGCCAGACGATTCACGCGGCTCATGGCTGCGCCTCCTTGCCCACCTCGAGTGGCACGAGCGTCGCAACCGTGCGGCGTGCCGGGTCGAACAGCTGCTTCGCGACGCGGCGGCAGTCCGCGGCCGACACCGCGCGATACCGCTCGATGGCGGTGAACAGCTTGTTGTAGTCGCCGTGCACGTGCTCGTAGAAGCCGAGCGCCTGGCCGGCTCCGTTGTTTGTCTTCAAGGCGGAGATGAACCCGGCCTCGGCCTGGTTCCTCGCCTTCTGCAGCTCACGCTCGGTGGGTCCCTCCGTGCCGAGCCGCTCGAGTTCGGCGTAGAGCGACTTCTCGCCCTCGGCCGCGGTCTTCCCCGGCTTCATCTCGACGTACAGCTCGAACAGCCCGGGCTCGAGCCCGGCGCGGTAGGAGGCGTTCGCCGACAGCGCGATCTGCTGGTCGTAGACGAGCGCCTGGTGCAGCCGCGACGACTCGCCTCCTGCCAGCACGTTGGAAAGGATGTCGAGCACCCAGATCTCGTCGCTCGCGACGCTCGGCGCCTTGTAGCCCACGTCGAACGACACCGTCTCGCTCGGGTAGCGCACGTCCACGCGCCGTTCGCCGTTCTGGTCGGGCTCGGCGTTCACCGGCAGCGCCGGCGGCTTCTGGCGAGGGATGGACCCGAAATAGTGTGCGATCTTCAACTTGGCGTCCGCCGGGGCGAAGTCGCCCACGAGCAGCAGCACGCAGTTGTTGGGCGCGTAGTAGGTACTGAAGTAGTCCACCATCTCGTCGCGCGTGATGCGCTCGAGGTCCTTCATCCAGCCCACCACCGGCCAGCCGTACGGCGATGCCACGAACGCGCTGGAATAAAGCGCCTCGTCCAGGAGCCCGGGGACCGAGTTGTCGGTGCGGAAGCGGCGCTCCTCTCTCACGACCTCGACCTCGCTCTTCAACAGGTCGGGCAGGAGTGACAGCTCGCGCATGCGGTCCGAGTCCAGCTCGAGCATCTTCTCGAGCGATTCCTTGCCGCCCTCCTCGTAGTAGGCGGTCATGTCGTGGCTCGTGAACGCGTTCGAGTACGCGCCGCGCGACTCGAGCTGGCGGTCGTACTCCTTGGGCGGGCAGTTCTTGGAGCCGTTGAACATCATGTGCTCGAAGAAGTGCGACAGCCCCGTGATGCCTTGGTGTTCGTTGCGCGAGCCCACCTTGTACCACTGCCAGAAGCACACCACGGGCACGGTGTGGTCCACGTGCAGGATCACGGTGAGTCCGTTGTCGAGCGTGTAGCGCTCGACCGGGTAATTCGCGGGCGAGAGCGCGGGCGCCGAAGCCCGGGCCGCCGGGCGATTGGCCGCTTGCACCACGGGCGCGGTCAGCAGCAGCGCCAGCGCGAGCGCGGAGAGACGCGACATGATGCCTCCTGGAAGGATGGGCGGGACGTGGACTGAGGCGAGGCTAGGGTGGCGCGCGGCGGGCCACAACCGGGCGGGGCCGGACGCGCCGCACGCGCGGACGGACGCAGCCGTTCGCCCTCCCGCAAGCGCCTCCGCGGCCGCGCCTTCGGCTCGTTCCGGCCGCGAAGGCGAGGGGCCGGTGGTGCGCGTCCGCGAGCCGCCGACGCGCGGGCGCCCGTGAATTGGCATCCCATGGGAGAACGCGATAGCGTGCGGTCATGACCAGCTCGACACGTGCACAGGATGCTCCGGCGGTCGCCGACGACCCCGTTGCGCTTCGCATCCGCACGCTGAGATTGGCGCAGGGCCTGTCCTACAAGAAACTCTCGGAGGCCGCGGGCGGCCTCGCGACCTCGTTCCTGTTCAACATCGAGCACGGTCGCAAGGTACCCGGGGAGGACGTGGCCGCCCGACTGGCCGCAGCCCTCGGCGACGGCGCATACGAGCAGCTCTACCGGGCGTG
>JAHFBW010000276.1 GCA_023249845.1 Candidatus Eiseniibacteriota bacterium | reverse complement strand
GCGAGCGTGAACTGGGAGCCCAACCAGGTATTCGCCGACGGCGTGCGGCTCTATCTCTCCACCCAGCCGTTGGACCAGGTGGAGATCGGTCGGTTCCGTTGGATCGCTGGCGTCGGACTCGCCGTGAACGTGGGCGGCACCCCGTGGCTGCACGCCACGGCCGTGGGTCGTCGCACGCACGGTTTCCTGCTCGTGAATCGTTCCCACGTGTTCATCGACGGCTTCGAAGTCCGGCGCGCCGAGCGCAAAGGGTTCGAGCTGCTCAACTGCACGCACGTCATCGTCAAGGACAACTTCGTCCACCTGTCCGGCGCTGGAGGCATCGAGGTGGAGGGCGGCACCAGCGTGCAGATCCACGGCAATCGGGTGAACGACAACAATCACCACGGCATCCTGTTCCGGCTCGGGACCACGAACTCGATCATCGACGCGAACGAGTCGTTCGGGAACGACCGCTACACCCAGGACGGTGCGACCGGCATCTACCTGTCGGAGTCGTCGAACAACACCATCGAGGGCAACCTGTTGCACCACAATCAGGACAGCGGCTGCGAGATCCAGACCAACTCGAACGACAATCTCGTTCGCCAGAACGTCTCGTGGTCGAACGGCGACCACGGCTTCGCCCACCTCTACGCCACGGGCACGCTGCTGCTCAACAACGTGGCCTGGGGCAATCACACCGAGGGCTTCTCGATGGAGGGCGGCGCCACCGGCACGCGCATCTACAACTCGATCTCGGTCAACCGTGCGCTGGCGCCGGAGTCCTACTGTGTGTTCGTGGACTCGACTTCAATGGCCGGCTTCGATGCCGACTACAACATCTACTGGAACGTGGCCGACCAGCCACCGGTGCGCATCGGGCACGACATCTACCCGAACGTCGCCGCGTACCAGGCCGCGACCGGGACCGGCCTCCACAGCTTCGGCGCCGACCCGCGTTTCGTGAACGCGTTTAACGACGACTTCCACCTGCGCGCCGACTCGCCCGCGATCGACGCCGCGACCTCTGCCGTGCCGGGCTGGGAGGAGACAGACGCGGACGGTCACATGCGCGCCGACGAGCCGGACGTGCCCAATACGGGTGACGGCCCGACGGGATACGCCGATCGCGGCGCGTACGAGTTCTACAGTGCCACGCTCTCCGTGGGCGGTCCGTCGGTCTCGGGCGCGCTGCTGCTCTCCAGTGCATTCCCGAATCCGAGTCGCAGGGCCGTCGCGTTCGCGCTGGAACTGCCGGAAGCAGGCGACGTGAGTTGGAGCGTGTTCGACGTCCTGGGCCGCGAGGTGTGGAGCGAGCATGCCACGCGACCGGTTGGACGGAGTGAGCTGCGCTGGCCGCTCGTGGATCGCTCAGGCGTCCGGGTGCCGAACGGCATGTACCTCGTGCGCGTGAACCAGGGCGCCCGGAGCTCAACAGGACGATTCATCGTCATGGAGTGAGTGCCGCGCGCGAGAGAGCGCGGCAGGCGGGCGGGCCCGGCGATGTCTCTGCCGGGCCCGTTCTTTGTTGCGGGTGAATCGCCGGCGTTGACGCGCCGGCCCCGCCGGAGAACACTGCCGCGCATGGCAAGCCGACCGTGGGTTCGTCGTCGCCCCGCTGCGCGCGGGGTGATTCGCGTCGTGCCGGTGGGGCTCCTCTTCCACGCTACGGGCTGCGGGCAGCGCGGCCTCAAGCGCATGGAGGTCGCACGCAGCAAGCTCGCCTCCGCCTCGAAGCAGAACGCCACGCTCGAGGCACGCCGGCGAGACGGCGCCGACTGGAAGACGGTGGAGGAGTACCGCGAGGCCGGACCGCTCACGAGCGACACTCGCGTCGTACGATCGCCCGAGCGGCCGCGAAGGGTGGAGGGCAAGAAGGGCAAACCTTGACCGGGATCCCTCACCGCGCCGTAGCAAATCAAGGGGGGGGAGCCAAGGAGGGGGAGGCATGGAATCCACGCGTGTGAGCCGCCCGCGTATCGAGTCCATCGACATCGTGCGGGGCGCGGTGATGGTGTTGATGGCGTTGGACCACGTGCGCGTGTTCGCCGGCGTTCCCGCGGGGGGACCCACTGCCGCCGTATTCCTGACGCGCTGGGTCACGCACTTCTGCGCCCCGGCGTTCTTCTTGTTGGCCGGCACGTCGGCGTTCCTGCGTGGGGCCGGCCCGGTGTCCGCACCATCGCTACCCCGCTGGCTGGTCACTCGCGGCGCGCTACTCGTGCTGCTCGAGCTCACGCTCATCCGGTTCTGCTGGACGTTCAACATGGATGTTGCGCACTACGTGCTCGCGGGCGTCATCTGGTCGTTGGGCTGGAGCATGATCCTGCTCGCCGCGGTCTCACGACTGCCGCTCGGCGTGATCGCGACGCTGGGCTTGGTGATGATCGCCGGCCACGACATGATCCCCGGGTTTCTTGGCGAGGAGCGGGCCGCGCTGCTCGGCCGCGCGTGGGGACCGCTGCTGCGCGTGCTCTATTTCGGCGGCGGCATCGCGTTCCGGGGCGGACAGGAGCCCAGCTTCTTCGTGCTCTACTCGCTCGTGCCGTGGTGGGGCGTGATGTGCGCGGGATTCGCGTTCGGCAAGGCGATGACACGCGACCAAGCGGAACGCCGCAACTGGTGTGTGCGGGCTGGCGTGCTCGCGACGGCGCTGTTCATCGCGCTGCGGGCCACCCAGCTCTATGGCGACCGGCCATGGGTGCCGGCGCCAGGCGAAGAGCCGTGGGCCCCCGGCTGGATCATGTTCCTCTCCACCACCAAGTATCCAGCCTCGCTCCAGTTCCTGCTCATGACGCTCGGGCCGACGCTGATCGCGATCGGAGTCCTGGAGGGCGTGTCCACCCGCTTCACGCGCTGGCTCGCCGTGTTTGGTCGCGTGCCGATGTTCTATTACCTGCTTCACATCCCGCTCATTCACCTGCTGGCTCTTGTGCTCGCCGCGATCCGCACCCCCCAGGCGGTGGGATGGCTGTTCGGGAACCATCCGCTTCTCCCGCCTCCCGTCCCGGACGGCTACATGTGGCCGCTGCCACTCCTCTACGCGGCGACGATCGGTGCCGTGCAAGTGCTCCATCCGATCTGTCGCTGGTACGACAAGGCCAGGGCCGAGCGGCGGTGGACGTGGACGGCGTACATCTAAAGTGGGGCCCGGGGCAGTTCCGTCGTGTCGGCTGCCGCTCCATGAGTTCCGCTACCCGTGTCGCGCCCCCGCACACGCAACTGACAGCGCCGTGACACGGACGCGACAGATGTGCGTCCGCACGTTCGTCAAATTGGCAGTAGCGCCGACCCGCACCTGCCATGGACGCACCGGCGTCACTCGAGCTCCCCGGGCAGGAGGTGGCGATGGGGAGCGCTCGTCGTCATCGGGTGAACCCCCGGCGGCAGGAGGCGTACATGAACGCTTTGAGATCGGCGAAATGTTCCACTGGCAGACCGCGGTGAGCGCCGACTCCGTGCTGCTCGCGTTCGGATTCGCGGCGGTCGTGGGCATCGGCTTCGGCGTGTGGCCGGCCAAGCGCGCGGCGTCGCTCGATCCCATCCTCGCGCTTCGGTACGAATAGCGGCTAGCGGCCGCGCGGGGTGTCGAGCGGATCGCCGAAGATGGACTTGCCGCCGAGCGCCGTGACCAAGCCGTAGGTCACGACCGCAGCGATCACGCCCAGCGCGGTCAGGCTGCGATCGGCATACCAGGCCGAGAAGTCGAACGACGCCACGGACGAGCCCAGCATGAGCCCCGCGAATATGCCCACCACACCGCTCAAGAGCCCGAATCGCATGAGCACGAGGATCGTGGCGGCGGTCGGGATGGCGAAGTAGATGGCGAGCGGCCAGCCCAGGTCCGGCGCGAAGCTCCCCGCGGAAGATCCGCAGATCACCAGGATCGTCAGGCCGACCGCGGCGATGGTGTTGCGCAGCAGGAGTCGGAACACCACGATCACCACCACCGACTCGAGCGCGTTCAGGACGCACACGGAGCCGGCGTAGGCGAGCAGGCAGCCCGTGTTGGAGAGACTGGTGAGCGACTGCAGCATGTTGGAGTCGAGCTGGCTCGGGAGCTGCGCCAGCTTGAGCCGGGGCGCCGCGTAGCCACCGAGCACGCTGACCGCCGTGAACAACGCCCCCGCGGTGACGCCGATCAGCAGGTCCCGGCCGACGAGCGGATCGCGCGCTCGTCCCGAGATGAGCCGTGTCCAGGACACGAGCAGGTGCGGCCACAGCCGGCGCACGTAAGGTTCGAGCGCCATGTAGGCGAACCACATACTCACGGCGTGGATCAACGAGTGGCCGAACGCGCGTCCGGACACCCACTCCCAGCCCGCGTCGACGAGTCCCACTTCCGAGAGTCGCGTGGTGAACACGGACTCGAGCATGTTCATGACGAACACGAACACCGCGATGCTGGTGGCACCACGCCAGTCCCCGCGGCCGAGCCGCTGGTTGCGGAGGCCGAAGTACAGGCTGGCCACGAGCGGCGTGAACGCGAGAAACAAGAGGTCGAACAGGTCCTGCGCGCTATTCGTGGCATCGGGGCGCGCGAGCGGCGCCAGCGTGGCGCCCCAGCGATGCACCTCTGCCAGGTGGACGAGTCGTCCGCGCGAGGCGCCGAGCTGGACCGTGGCGGTGTCGCGGCTACCGGGCATCACGCCCGACCACGCCGCCGCGGTGTCGCAGGCGGACGGGATCGGCTGGGCGAGTGGCACCGGTGTGAGCGACGTGG
>JAHFBW010000036.1:6299-19061 GCA_023249845.1 Candidatus Eiseniibacteriota bacterium | reverse complement strand
GGGATGGACGTGGCGCGATTGAACCTGTCGCACGGCTCGCGCGAGGAGCACGCCGCGCTCTATCGCGAGGTTCGGGCGGCGAGTGACGCCGAGGGCCGCGCGGTGGCCGTGCTCGTCGATCTCCAGGGACCCAAGATCCGGCTCGGCGCTTTCGAGGACGGCGGCGTGATGCTCAAGGCGGGCGACTCGTTCACGATCACGACCGAGCCCGACGTGGAGGGCACCGCCGAACTCGCCGGCACCACGTATGCCTCGCTCGCGCGCGACGTCACGAAGGGCTCCACCGTCCTGGTGGACGACGGTCGTGTGCGCCTTCGCGTCCTGGACACCGACGGCACGCGCGTGCGCACGTCGGTGCTGGAGGGCGGCCGCGTCTCGGACCACAAGGGCATCAACCTGCCCGGCGTCCGCGTGAGCGCGCCGAGCATGACGCCCAAGGACCGCGACGACCTGCGCTTCGCGCTCTCGCTCCGTGCCGACCTGATCGCGTTGTCGTTCGTGCGCGAGCCCTCGGACCTGGAGGACGTGCACGCCGTGATGGACAAGGAGGGCGCGCGGCTGCCGGTGATCGCCAAGATCGAGAAGCCCGAAGCCGTGGACCGCTTGGGACCCATCGTGCGCGCGTTCGACGGCTTGATGGTGGCGCGCGGCGATCTCGGCGTGGAGACATCGCTCGAACAGGTGCCGCTCGTCCAGAAGCGCGCCGTGCGGCTGGCGCGCGAGCATGGCAAGCCAGTCATCGTGGCGACGCAGATGCTGGACTCCATGATCCACCACTCCCACCCCACCCGCGCCGAAGCCAGCGATGTCGCGAACGCCGTGCTGGATGGCGCCGACGCTCTCATGCTGTCGGGCGAGACCAGCGTGGGCGACTACCCGATCGAGTCCGTGGAGACCATGGCGCGCATCATCTCGGCCGCGGAGTCACAGGGCTTCGTGAACCTGCCGCACCTGCGACGCCGCCCCGAGACGCGACCCGAGGCGATCGCGTTGAACGCCGTTCGCATCGCCGAGGACCTGCACGCCGTGGCGCTCGTGGCGTTCACCGAGACCGGCGCCACCGCGCGCCACGTCGCCGCGCACCGCGACCACATCCCGCTGCTCGCGTTCACGTCGCGCTCCGAGGTGAGGAGCCGGCTAGCACTCCTCTGGGGCACGGAGACGTTCGTGGTGCCGCGCGTGCGGACCACCGACGAGATGGTGGAACAGGTGGACCGCGCGCTGCTCGACCTGGGCCGCGGGAAGCCCGGCGACCACGTCGTCATCGTCGCCGGCACGCCGCCGGGCACGGCGGGGTCCACGAACACGCTGCGCGTGCACAAGCTGGGCGGGGAGTAGCGAGCATCGTCGGACGTCGCGACGCTAGAGCTTCGCGAGCAGCCGCCCGAGCGACCTCGCCGCCTTCGCCCGATGCGAGAGCGCATTCTTCTCGGCGTCGGTGAGTTCGGCGACCGTGCGTGTCTCGCCGGCCGGTATGAACACGGGGTCGTAGCCGAAGCCGTTCTCGCCGCGGGGAGCCTCGGTGATGACGCCCTCGAGCGCGCCGTCCGCGGACAGCTCCACGCCATCGGGCCACGCCACAGCGCACACGGTACGGAAGCGCGCGCTGCGACGCTCCGTCGGCACACTGTGCAGCTCGTGCAGCAGCTTCGCCACATTCGACGCATACGTGGCGCCCGGCCCGCTGTAGCGCGCGGCATGCACGCCCGGCGCCCCGCCCAGCGCATCCACCTCGAGGCCCGTGTCGTCGGCGATCGCGGGCAGGCCGGTGAGTGCCGCGGCGGCGCGTGCCTTGAGCCTGGCGTTCTCGAGCAGTGTGGCACCGTTCTCCTCGGGCGGCGTCGCGCCGGGCCAGTCCGCGAGCGGCACCAGAGTCACGCCCGGGAGTGCCAGCAGCGCCTGCAGCTCGGCCGCTTTGTTGGGATTGAACGTGGCGACGACGAAACGTCGCGCCTCGTCAGCCGGAGTCATCGCCGCCGGCGTCTCGGCGCCCGGCTCCGTCACTCGGGCAGCAGCCCCGAGCCGGCGAGGAGCTTCCGCTGGTAACGCGTGATGCGCTGGATGCCCGAACGGGCCAGTCGCAGCAGCGAGCGCATCTCGGCCTCATCGAACGTGGTGCGTTCGCCGGTGCCCTGCACCTCGATGAAACGCCCCTTGCCCGTCATGACCACGTTCATGTCCACGTCCGCACCAGAATCCTCGACGTAGTCCAGGTCCAGGCACGGCGTGCCGCCCACCACGCCGACGGAGATGGCGGCCACCGAATCGGCGAGCGGCGGCCGGGCGAGCTGGTGCTTGTTGGAGAGCCACACGAACGCATCGTGGAGCGCCACCAGGGCGCCGTTGATTGCGGCGGTGCGCGTGCCGCCGTCCGCTTCGAGCACGTCGCAGTCGAGCGTGATGGTGCGCTCGCCGAACGCAGTGAGATCGGTGATCGCCCGGAGCGAGCGGCCGATCAGCCGCTGGATCTCCTGCGCACGGCCGCCGGCCTGGCTCGTGCGCGGCGTGCGCTCACCGGTGGCACGCGGCAGCATGGAGTATTCCGCGGTGACCCAGCCTCTGCCCTGGTTCCTGAGCCAGCCCGGCACGCGGTCCTCGACGCTCGCCGTGCACAGCACGCGCGTGCGGCCCATGTGGACGATCGCCGAGCCCTCGGCGTGCGATGACACGCCGCGCTCCACCTTGAGTGAGCGGAGTTGTTTGGGCCCGCGGCCGTCGGGACGTTTCGGCGGAGGCGCATGGGGGGTGCGGGATTCGTGTTCGCGGATCGCGGCGGGCTTGCGGGTCACGGGGTCTCTCCGGATGGAATGGAAGGCTCCGACGCGTGCGAGCGCTCGAACCAGGGCAGGTCGGTCTGGTCCACCACGCTCACCTTGGGGAGCGCGCGGCCCAAGAACGACTCGGCGATGCGCGCGAAACTCCGCCGTCTCGGCTCGTCGCTCAGGAAGAAGTGATGGCGGGGCTCGCCGGCGCTCGCCGGCGCCAGGAGGCCTCGCGCCGAAAGGAGTTCGCCGGTGGCAAGCGCCGCCTCGGCGCCAGAATCCACGAGCCGCACGCTCGCTCCCATGGCCTCGTGCAGGAGTCCCGCCAGCAGCGGGTAGTGCGTGCAGCCGAGGATCAGGCTGTCCAAGTCGGCCGTCTTCAACTCCGCGAGATACTCCTCGGCGACGAGCCGCGTGACCTTGTGGTCGAGCCAGCCCTCCTCCACGAGTGGCACGAACAGCGGGCAGGCGCGCTGCTGCACGACGGCGCGCGGGGCGAGTCGCGCGATCGCGTCGGCGTAGGCGTTGCTCCCTACCGTGGCGAGCGTACCCACCACGCCGATGCGGCCGCGCGGGCTCGCGGCGACGGCGGCCTTCGCGGCGGGTTCGATGACGCCGATCACCGGTATGTCATAGCGGTCACGCAACGTGTCCAGCGCATGGCTCGAGGCGGTGTTGCACGCCACGACGATGCACTTGACGTGCTGCCGCGCCAAGAAGGACGCGATCTCGAGTGAGAACCGGGTGACGGTCTCCTTGGACTTGTTGCCGTAGGGCAGGCGCGCGGTGTCACCGAAGTACACGACGGACTCGCGTGGCAGCCGCGCGAACAGCTCGCGCACGGTGGTGAGTCCGCCGATGCCGGAGTCGAAAACTCCGATCGGGCGTGGATCGCCGTTCAGGGGCACGTCTCGCTCCAGGTCAGGGCCAGTCCTCGGGATCCAGCGGTCGATCGAGCGGGAAGTGGCCGCCCAGCGAGGGCAGTGCCGCTCCACCGCATACGAGTCGGATGTGGTTCGCCTCGGGCACGTTGGCCGAGAGCGTGCGCACCAGCGAACCGATCGCCATCTCCTCCGCGCGCGGTCCGCCCCGGAAACCTTGCCGGAACGGCAGCGAAAGGTCGAGCGTCAGGAGCCCGGTGTCGTCGAGGTAGGCGTGCAGCAGCTCGGTGCCCTCCGGGAGCGTGCGCACGCCACCCTGGCGCGGGCCCTGCTCCAGCGCCGCCACCAGCGCGGCCACGCGCGCGTGCAGGTCGCTCAGTTCGGTGAGCTCGCGCGTCTCGCCCGTCAGGCTGTCTCCGTCCGGGCTCGCGAACCACAGGCTGGCAGAACGAAGCGACGTGCCCGTGGAGTCGCTCGTCGCCACCATCGGACCGTCGTCCGGGCCGCGGTCGAACCAGGCACGCAGCGCCAGCCCCATGCCGATCAGCACGATCAACACCAGGAGCCAGCGGCGCATGCCGCTCACTCGTTCCGCTGCCACGCCAGCACGCCGTCGGCGATGGCGATGGCGAGCGCGCGCAGGCCGGCCGGGGACTCGAGCCGTGCGCGCTCCTCGGGATTCGAGAGCGCGCCGCATTCCAGGAGCACGCCCGGGGATTGCACGCCCACGAGTGCAAGCGGCAATCGTTCGCGAACACTTGACGGCCCGAAGCCCGCACGTTCGAGCGCCGTGGTGATGCTCTCGGCGAGGCCGCGGCTCTCTACGGCGCGCTCGACCGCCACATCGCGCCACGGCAGCAGTGCCACGAGCCCCGCCGCTTGCGCGGCCGCACTCGCGCCGGTGGCCCGCGAGGCGGGAGGGCACCATGCCACCGTGCCACGCGCCGTACTGCTCGCGAACGAACCGAAGTGCAGCGACAACACCGCGTCGGCGCGCTCGTGATTCGCGGCCTCGGCGCGTTCTTCCTGCTTCATCGCGTGGTCATCACGCCGGGTGAGCACGACGCGCACGTGCGCGCGGCGTTCAAGCTCCTGCGCCACGTTCGTCGCGAGTTCGAGCGCCAGCGACTTCTCGTCCGCGCCCTCGGTCGTGATGCCGACGTCGGGTCCGCCGTGGCCGGGGTCCAGCACGACGGTGCGCAGCACGCGCGGCCCCGAGGAGCCCTCCGCCGCGAACGTCTCGGCGGCGTCGCTCGCCTGGCGCAGGATCGTCAGGCTGACGCGCCCAGCCTCGGTGTCGCGCTCGAGCTGCCAGCCCGCGGCCGCAGCGTCGAGCGCCAGCTCGAACGTCACCCCGCCGGGCGAACGTGAGACGTCCAGATCGCGCACGAGGCCGTCGTCCGGCAGCGAGTCCGGCAGTGCTCCGACCAGCGCTCCCGCGAGGCGGAGGCGGAAGCGGGCGCGGCTTCGTCCCATCACCGCCGCGGCGTCTGCGTGCTCGCTCGGGATCACGATCCGCGTGGCGCTGCCGCGCGTCTCGACGCGCGGCGAGCCCACGAAGCCGTCCCGCGGTGCGACTCGCAATTGGCGCGCATCCGCGTCGTGGGCGAGCCTCGGCCAGCCTCCGTCTCGTGGCAACAGTCGCGCGAACTCGACCGGGATCTGGAGTTCGCCTTCCCGCGACAGGACGTTGGCGGAGAGCCGGACGGTGCGGTCGTCCACCAGCACGAACGGATTGTCGGCGGTGAACGTGATGCGATGCTCGCCCGAGCGGAGCACCAGCTTCCTCACGTCAGGCCGCCACGTGCGCGACGCTCCGAGCAGCCGCGCGAGGTCGTTGACGCCCACCATGGGGGCACCCGACACCCAGCTCACGGTGGCCGAGGGCACGCCCAGCCCGGGCGGGACGTGCGTGCTGTCGGTGCTGGCGGCGGGGGGCGGCTCCGCGAACGTGACCGGAACCAGCATCACGAGCCCCAGTGCCAGTGCCACGAGCACGACCCGCGCCGGCCGCTCGAGCGCACGCGCGGGAGGTCCGCCCCTTGGGAGCGTCATCCGCGACGCCTCTCACGGCTGCGGGCGCGGTCCATCTCGCGGCGTGCGTCGCGCTCGGCGATGGCTTCGCGCTTGTCGTGTGTCTTCTTGCCCTTCGCCACCCCGAGCAGGAGCTTCGCGCGTCCCTGCTTGAAATAGAGCTTCAACGGGATGAGCGTGTGCCCCTTCTGCTCGATGGCCTTGCGGAGCTTCTCGATCTCGGAACGATGCAGGAGCAGCTTTCGCGGACGCACGGGGTCCAGGTTCCACCGGTTCCCTTGCTCGTAGGGCGGGATGTGCAGCTGGTGCACGAACACCTCGCCGTTCTCCACCGCGGCCCAAGATTCCTGGAGGCTCGCCTTGCCGTTTCGGAGGCTCTTCACCTCGGTGCCCGCCAGCACCACGCCGGCCTCGATCGTGTCGAGGATGGCGTAGTCGTGCGAGGCCTTGCGGTTCTGGGCGACCAGCCGATCGGCTGAAGCTGCTGCGTCGGACATGCCCACGGCCCCGGTGACCCTCGAGCGTCCGCGTGACTCGACGACCGGCGTGGCCGGGCCGGTCATGGGGGAACGCGATCGGGTCCTGATTGGGAGAGGGTGATGGTGCGGAAGGGGGGATTTGAACCCCCACACCCTTGCGGGCGCTAGAACCTGAATCTAGTGCGTCTGCCATTTCCGCCACTTCCGCACGCAGTCGGGCCGAGCATGCTAGGGCAGCGTCCCGGGGCAGTCAAAGCCGGCGCGATCGCGTTCAAGACCTTCGGCAGCGAGGGCTGCTACGCTCGTGAACATGCCCGTCACCATTCCCGTGAACCTGCACGAATACGAGCCGCTCGCGCGCGCGGCCATGTCGGACATGGCGTGGGAGTACCTGGCCGGCGGCAGCGGCGACGAGTGCACGATGGCGTGGAACCGCGAGCGCCTGGACGCCGTGTGGCTGTGGCCGCACGTGCTCCGAGATGTGAGCAGCGTGAACACGCGTCTCACGCTCCTCGGCGTGGACTTGCCGTTTCCGGTGCTCCTGGCACCCACGGGATTCCAGCGGCTGTTCCACCGAGACGGCGAACTCGCCACCGTGCGTGGCGCCGGAGCGAGCGGCGCGCTCTACACACTGAGCACCGCCGCCACCACGAGCCTCGAGGACATCGCCGCGGCGGCCACCGGTCAGCTGTGGTTCCAGATGTACGTGCAGCGCGATCGCGGCTTCACGCTCGAACTGGTGCGTCGCGCGGAAGCTGCGGGCTGCCGCGCGTTGGTGCTCACCGTGGACACGCCCGTGCTGGGAGCGCGCGACCGCGATCACCGCAACCAGCTCGAGCTGCCGCCCGGCCTCGAACTCGCGAACCTGCGCGGGCTCGCGGCGCATGTAGCCGGCGGCCCCACGTTCGTCCACGGCGCCTCGAACCCGTTCCTGGACCCCTCGCTCACCTGGGACGCGCTCGACTGGCTCGTGAGCGAGGCGCGACTGCCCGTGGTGGTGAAGGGTGTCTTGCGCGCCGACGACGCGGTTCGAGCGCTCGAGCGCGGCGCGGCCGCGATCGCGGTGAGCAACCATGGCGGACGCAATCTCGACACCGTGCCGGCCGCCATCGACGCATTGCCGGTCGTCGCCGAGGCCGTCCGGGGACGAGTGCCCGTCCTGATGGACGGCGGCGTGCGCCGCGGCGTGGACGTGGTGAAGGCGCTCGCGCTGGGTGCAACCGCGGTGATGATCGGCCGGCCTTACCTCTGGGGCCTCGGCGCCGCGGGCGCCGAAGGCGTCGAGCGCGTCGTGCGCCTGCTCGTGACGGAACTCGAGATGGCCATGGCGCAATGCGGCAGCGCGTCGTTGGCGGAGGTCACTCGGGACTTGTTGCGCCCGCTGTGACGCGCCCACGGAGCATGCGCGTGCCCGGCCGAGGCGCCGCGTCATGATCACGGCGGCTCGGTCCGGGCGCGCGACGCGTCCGCGAGCCAGGCTCTGTCTGAGAACTCCCCGCGTGCGGAGTTCTCAGACAGAACCTAGCGATAGAGCGACTTCACGCGGCCCCACGTCAGCTTCTGCGTGGGCGTGACACCGCAGTCGTTGGGCACGCCTGGCGTGGGTGGACAGCCGGTGCCCGTGGGCTGCGTGGTGCCCGCGTAGGGGTTCAGCTGGTCCTCGAGCTTCCAGGTGCTTCCGTCTGGCGTGCGCCCCGTCGCGCGGTCCGCCGCCGACTCGTGCGACTTGAATGCGTAGCCGTCCACCAGCACCGTGTCAGGGCCCGTCACCTTCCACAGCAGCACTTGGTCGCCGGTGTTCCCGAGCGAGAGCCCGAACACCGGGTGCCCTGTGGCGCGCTCCCACGTCACCGACATGCTGCCCGTCACGAGCAGCACCGCGCCGGGTGCGAGTGTGCCCGTGAAGCTGAACCGCGGGATCGAATCACCGTCGGTCACGAAGTAGGGTGACAGGTCCGCCGTGGACGCCCCACCATTGATGATCTCGATCCACTCATCGTCCCGCGAACTGAACACCCCGCTCCCGTCCCAGTCCCGAGCGGGCGCCGCGAGGATCTCCGCCAGTCGAACATCGGGCGCGGCCAGAGCCGACGAGTGGAGCGAAGCGGCCAGAGCCAAGCCGAGGGTGACACCGCTCAACCGACGAACTGCGTGCAGTCGTGAAATGCGCATCGAGCGCTCCTCACGGGGGCGAGCCGGAGGGGCTGGGCGGCACACTGCACGTCGCGTGCCGACCGTCGCGATCGAGGGCGGACGCGAACCATGCCGCACTCGACGGGGAGGCGGCGGGTGTTTTCGAGGGAAAACACCCCGTCACAGCGTGCATGGCCGGCAATCGCGTGCATCACAGCGACTGAAGCGAACCGAGCAGCGTGGACCAGGTGTCCGCCAAGCTCACGCAGGTGTCGGTCGAACGACGCCGCGCCGGAGACCGCGCCCGTGACGAGCCGTGGCAGGCGACCGGGGGTGCCGAGAGCTGTCGATCAGGCCCGGACGCGAGCCGCGAGGAACTCCTGGATGCGCGCCAGCCCCTCGCGCAGGTTCTCTCGCGAGTTCGCGTAGGACAGCCGCAGGTGTCCCTCGCCCTCGGCCCCGAAGCCGGTTCCCGGCAGCGTCACGACGCCGGACTCCTCGAGCAGCTGGTCCGCGAGCTCCTCGGAACGGAGGCCCGTGCCCAGGATGCGCGGGAACGCATAGAACGCGCCCGCCGGCGGCGAGCAGTGGACGCCCGGGATCGCGTTCAATCCCGCCACCACCACCTCGCGGCGCGCCCGGAACTCGGCCACCATCGCCATGACCTCGTCCTGCGGACCGGTGAGCGCCGCCTCCCCCGCCTTCTGCACGAACGTGGCGGTGCACGAGTTGGAGTTGTTCATGAGCGCCGCCATGTGGCGTGCGAGCGGCTCGGGCATGATGCCGAACCCCAACCGCCAACCCGTCATGGCGTAGGTCTTGGAGAAGCCGTCCACCACCACCGTGCGCTCGACCATTCCCGGAAGCGTGGCGATGGAGGGGCTCTCGCCCTCGTGGACCATGCCCGCGTAGATCTCGTCCGAAACAACGATGAGGTCGTTTCGGCGCGTGAGCTCCGCGAGCGCCTCCAAGGTCGCCCGGGGCAGCACGCCGCCGGTGGGATTGTGCGGCGAGTTCAGGATCAGCATGCGGCTCCGCGGCGTGATGCGCTGACGGAGCGCGGCCAGATCCACGTCGAAGCCACGCTCGGCCACGAGCGGAACGGGCACGACGCGCGCGCCCAGGAACTGCGCCACCGACGCGTACGTGGGAAACGCCGGGCTCGGGATCAAGACCTCGTCGCCGGCCTCGAGCGTGGCGAGCATGGCGAAGAACAGGATCGGCTTGGCGCCGGGGGTGACGACCACGTTCGCGGGCTCGCACGCGAGACCACGGCGCGCGCGCCAGGTGTCGGCGATGAGCTTCCGGAACTCTGGCAGACCGGCGGCGGGACCGTAGTGCGTGTAGCCGGCGGCGAGCGCGGCATCCGCGGCGCGACGGATGAACGAGGGCGTGTCGAAGTCGGGCTCACCGATCCCGAGGTGGATGATGCTCCGCCCTGCTGCTTCCAGCGCTTTGCCGCGCGCGAGCATGTCGAACGACGCGGCGGTGCTCAACCGACCCATGCGTTCGGCGAATCTCATGCTCGCTCTCCTCGCGGTCGGCGGCGCGCGAGGCGAGCCGTGACCGCCGGGACCATTCCACCGTCCACGCCGGCGGCCGATTGCCGTCACGCGTGCCGCCCGTGACCAACGTCAGCCCCAGGCGGATGTTTCCCGAGGCCAGCGGCAGGCGCAGCTCGGCGCGCGTGCGCACACCCGCGCCGCTTGCCGCTCGCAGCACCAGCCGGTCGGCCCCGGCTTCCGGCAGGTACAGGCTCTCGCCGCTCCGCGCGCGCCACACCGCGTGCGTGACCGTGATGCGGCCGCCGAGCGGAACAGCCCGGTCGACGCGCGCCACCACCGCGCGCCGCACGGCGTCGCGGGCGAACGCCCGCGTGCCCCAGAGTTCGTGGCGAAGCGCCAATCTCGCCACCGGAGGACCGCCGCGCCACTCGCACCACCATCCCTGCCGGGTCCCGGTGGGGCGCGCGTTCGGCGATGGTTCGCGCCGGGGCCCCTGCTGTTGCAGGACGCCCAGCGCGAACGACGCATGTTGTCCCAGACCCGCATCCACTTCAAGCGCGCCACGCGCACCGGACCGGCCCGCACGCCAGTTCCACAGCGCGCCGAACGCGCTCGCGCGCAGCTCGCCCCAGTCTCGCGTGGCGGACGCTGAGAGCGCGCGAGCGGGTCCGCTGCGCGCGGGCTCGGCGAGCGAACGAAACGCCACGAGCCCGCCACGAAGTCGCAGTGAGAGCCGAGTGTCGCCCGCTTCGCCGGCGAGTGCCGCCTCGGCGCGCCAGCGGCCGCGCGCGTCCATGGCAAGTTCGAGCGATCGCGCCGTCGCGTCGAACCCGAGGCTCGCCTGTCGCGAGTGTCGCGCCGCGAGCGCGCCGAGCGAGATGGAGCCCTGTTCGAGACGGGCTCCGACGAGATCGCGCTTCGCGAAGCGACCGGCGAGCACGCCGCCTCGCGGCGAGTCGAACGCCACGCCGGAGCCCGAGCGGCCGCGAAACCGCGCGCGATCGCCCCGGTCTTCGGCAAGCCTCGCCCAGGGCTCGGCCGCGCCGCCCAGCACGAGGCCGCGCCCCCAGCGAGGCGCCATGAGCCCCGCGGCCAATGCACCGCCGGCGAACGGTGCGCTCACGCGACCCCCCGCCAGGTCGTCGGCACCCTCGCGCAGCGTGCCACGCGTTCCGCCGCCCCGGAAGCTCACGCGTTGCGATCTCCGCGGCGCACCGCCTGGCTGGCTCACGGCGCCGACCGCCACCTCGAGTTCCTGCTCGGCGAGCGAGTCCGCGGCTTCGAGCGTGTAGTCACCCTCCTTCGCCTCCGGCGGTGGCTCCGGAGCCTGGGCGAGCGCCTGGCTCGCGAGCAGCACGAGCGCTATCGCACGGAGCAGCGCGAGCGCTGTGCAAGCGAGCAGCGCGAGCGTCATCTCAGCGAGCAACGCGAGCGTCATCACACGTCGCGCGCGCGTCATGGCCGGCCTGCGCGCCACTCGACGCTGAATCGCAGCGTCTCGCCCAGCGCGGGATGCGCGTCCACGCGCGTGCGGATCACGAGCGGGCCGGCCAGGGCCGCGAGCCCTGCGCTGCCGCGCATCGGAGCGTCCCGAACCTCGGCCCATGCCGAAAGTGGCGGCAATGACAGGCTCACGCCCAATGCGCGTTCGCCGTCGTCGCCCGCGCGAGGCGCGCGGAGAGTGCACCACACCGCGGTCTCACCGCCGGCGCGCACACCCAGCTCGAGCGGCCTCACGAGCGGAGGCGGCTCGCCGCGCACCCACACCTGCGGCGCGCTCGCCCATGCCCGCACGCCGGGTGAGGGCTCGAGCCACGCTCCCGCGCCGACCTCGAGCCCGGCCTCGCGTTCGAGCGCGTAGTGCACGCTCCACGGCACGTCGCGGTCGCGGCGCGTCACCAAGCGGAGCGCCGTGCCGGCCGCTGGCGCCACGGCGCCGGCCGCGAGCGCCAGCGTGGTCCAGCCCAGGTCGGGCGCACCGGTCTGGGAGAGCCCGAGCGCGCCACGCGCGCCGCGCCAACTCCCGCCGAGCGCCAGCGACCGCGTCTCGAGGTCGCCGAGATCCCACCAGCGCGTGCTCGACGCCGCGGCGGAGAATCCCGCGGCCGTGGCGGGCAGCGCACGCTCCAGCAGTTCGAACGTATCGAACACACCCACCGGTCCGGCGCCCGCGAGATCCTGCGCGCGCGCGCCGCGAGCACTCGCGCACCCGAGCGCGAACAGCGCCGCGAGGCAGCATGCACGCGCGACGTGACGCATGCCGCGGATCACGGATGGTCCCCGTCCACGCGCAGCGGTGTGACGCGCGTGAACGTGCCGTCGTCTGATTCCGCCCGCAGCACGGCGAGGTAGATGCCGGGTGCCAACGCATCGAGCGTGACCGGCTTCTCCCCATGCACACCCGACGCCACAGGTCCCGCGAGGCGCCGCGATCGCCGCCCCTCAAGGTCGTAGAGCTCGAGCGTCACGCGCGGGCTCGGCCATGGCAGCTCCCACGAGAAGCGCACGGTCTCGCCGCGCTGGCGGAGCCGGCGCGGGTCGGCGCGGAAGCCCCCGGGCACTGGCGGGCGCGCGAGTGGCAGCGCGAGTGGCGTTCCGCCCGGGACTTCCGCGGGCCGCCAGGCGTCGTCGTGGTATTCGAGCGTGACACCGGCGGGGATGCCTTCGGCCGAGTACGCCACGCGCTCCACCGGAACGCCGTCTCGCTCCGCGATCGTCACCTGATCTGCGATGCCGGTGGCGTCATCCGTATTGTTGAGCGCGGACCACGGCGACACGCGTCGCACGCGCGCGGCGTCGAGCGAGGGTCGCGACATGAGCAACGCCGTGGGATCCTGGGCGAACACCGCGAGGCTGTCGGACGCCAGCGGTGGCCCGGCCTCCACGGCGCCTGTCGCGCCCGAGCGATCGCCCACCAAGAACCGGTCGAGTGCCAGCGGTACGATGTCGCGATTGCGCACCTCGATCC
>JAHFBW010000036.1:0-6284 GCA_023249845.1 Candidatus Eiseniibacteriota bacterium | reverse complement strand
TTCACCGTGACGGGCGCAGCGAGGGGCTCGCCCGTGATGCGGAGGCTCGCGTCGTCCGCGCCCCAGGCGGTGGTGCCGAGGTTGACGAGCGAGAGCGAGAGCGTGGCCGGTCCGCCCGGCCGCGGTTGCGCGGGCTCGAGCGCGGCGTGACGCCGGAGGAGCGCGGCGTCAACGGCGCGCTGGTTGCGCACGCCGGGTGAGGGCTCCGCGGCGCGGAAGTCCCCGGCGTTGCTGCCGGTGGCGGCGTCGTCCGGCACGCGAGCGAGCGATTGCCCCGACGCCACGTCCGCCGCGGGCTCGCTGCAGAAGTACTCCGCGTGCTCGAGAGCACCCCAGCCCACCACCTCGATCGCGCCGTCGGGCCACACGACGCGCAGCGCGTCCGGGCCGTTCTGGAGCTCGAGCGTGGCGACGGCCTGCGGCGGCGGAGCCACGAGCGCGCCCCCCACCACGAACCGCGCGCCCGGGCGCAGCGAATCCGAGGGCATGCCCGTCCAGCGGAGCGTCCAACGCCCCGGCGCGCTGCCGTCACCGGCCTCGAGCCGCGCGCCCGCGAGCGACGCCACGCTGACGCCGGTGTTCCAGAGCTCGACGAACTCCCGACCGGTGTCATCGCCGGTGGCGTCGTAGTGGACTTCGGTGACGATCGGATGCGAGGCGGGCGCACACGAAAGCGCAGCTGCAACCAATGTCGCGAGCGCGGGCATGGCCGCTCCTCGCGGGGGCAGGTGGGACGCGCGGGGACGCGGGTCGCGGAGGAACCCCGCAATCCCCGTGCCCGACGCGCGGTCCCTGGTTCGACCCGGCTCCGAGCCGGCGCGTGGTGCCGCCCGCGACTTGGCGTCCGCCCCGCGGAATTGGCATCGAGACGCGGCTTTCCTGCGCTAGGCTCGATCCGCCGTTCACCGCATCCCGCGCCGTCACGGAGTCCCCGATGCGTCCAGCACCGCTCGTCGTCTTGATCCTGGCCCTCGCTGGCAGCGCGCAGGCGGTTCCGCGTGCGCCGCAGGTGCCGGTGAGCGGCAACGCGCTCAGCAGCTTCTTCGCGTCGCAGGGCCAGACCATCGCCGTCGTCGGGGATCAACAGGACGTGCCAGAGCTCGCGCTTGCGAACGTCGGTATCCCCGGCGGCAGCTACGTGCTGTTCATCCACTCGGTCCTCGGCAGCCCTTCGCTCGATGCGTACAACGCCGCCGATCCCGCATCGCCGCTGTTCCTCGTCTTTCCCGGCGCGGCGACGCCCGGCTGGTTCACGGCCGTGAGCATGATGTTCGGCCCCGAGCGGCTCGTGGTCCAGACATTCGACGGGAACGGCGTCTTCGTGGGATCGCAGTCGTACCTCGGCGCGAACGGATTCCAGCTCGGACTCGCGGTCGGTGGCTCGTCCGGCGTGAAGTACTCGCAGGACGCCCGCAACCCGGGCGGCCTCGCACGCCTGCTGTTCTACGCCGGCACGGGGGCCCACACGTGGGACACGTGGCTGTGTGCGGAGGACCAGGACGGCGGTACGGGTGACTTCGCCGACGCCATCTTCCTGATCCAGGGCATGTCGTTCGTGCCTGTGCAGCGCACGACGTGGGGAACGCTGAAGCGGCGGTTCCGGTGATGCCAGCACGCAACGGCGATCGGCGCGGACCGCGCCTCGCCATCGTGGCCGCCCTGACGCTCGGCCTGATCGCCACCCCCAGTGGAGCGGCCCTGCGCTCGCCCCAGGTTCAGGTGGCCCCCAACGCGCTGGCCAACTTCTTCGCTTCGCGTGGCCAGACGATCAACGTCGTGGGCGACCAGCTCGACCTTCCGTTCCTGAGCCTCGACGCCGGCACGACCATCGAGCTTCGCGTGCCGCTCGGCACCAGCGGCGCAGTCGCTTTCGGCGGCTACAATGCGTTGCTCGCGGTGCCCCCGCTCTATCAGATGTTCCCGGAATTCACCCCGATGAACTGGTTCACGATCGCAGCATTCCGAGATCTCCCGAGTCGCGTCGTGATCAACAGCTTCGACGCGGTGGGTTCGCTCATCGGCGTGAACACCTATCTCGGCGCGGACCGCACCGCGTTCGGCTTCTACGCCGGCTCCGCCTCAGGCGCGGTGTACTCGGAGGATGCCCGCAATCCCTCCGGACAGCCCCGCATCCTCGCCTACGCCGCCACCGGGGCAGTTGCGGGCTCGATGTGGTTCGCCTGCGAGCTCACGCAACCCAATGGCTACTTCGGCGACCTGGTGGTACTCGCGACCTTCTCGACCCCGCCGGTGGGAACGAAGCGGACGACGTGGGGGCGACTGCAGCGGCTCTATCGCTAGCCGCTCGCTACATCAGCCCCCGCCGCCGCCGCCAACCCCACTCCACGCTGAGCATCGCCACCACCATCGCGAACAACCACGGCGACTCCCAGAGCCGCGTGCTCGCGGTGCGATGCCTTACGAGTGCGCGCGCATCGAGCGAGCGCGCCCACGCCGCGGCATCGCGGGCGACGCCGAAGCGGCCTCCGCTCGCCGAGGCGATCGCCATCATGGAAGCGCTATCGGGCTGCGCGCGCAGCGCCTCGAGCGTCCAGCGGTCCACGACGAACTCGCCGCGCGCGCGGCCGAGTTCGCGTCCGTCACGCGTCGCGCGCACGTTCACCTGCCAGCGGCCCGCACCCGGTGACGGGAACGTGGCCGTGTAGGCACCGGGGCCGCCGGGCGAGAACGCGACGCGGCGCGAGGCGCCGCCCGAGCCTGAGAGTTCGGCGCTAACGTCCGCGCCGCCGACCGGGTGGAAGCGGGCGTCCTGGAGCAGCGCATCCAAGCGGACCGGCTCGCCGCCCGGCACGAGCCGGCGCTCGGCTGTGACGCGCAGCAGCTCGCCATGCACGGGCTCAGCGAGCCAGCGAATGGTCTTCCGCCACAGTCGCCGGCCACGCTCCCCCGCCAGTTCGTCGGTACCGTCGAGCGACCACCGCCAGAACCCGGTGCCGTTCACGAGCAGCGCCTGGCCGCGGCCGATGGCACGCGCGAGCCAGAGCGGCGGTCCGCCATCGCGCCCCACGAGCAGCAGCCGATCGGCGCCGCCGGGTGCTAACGCGCTCACGTCCGCGAGCGGCGCGGCCTCGCGCCAGGCGCGAGCGCCGCGGGCGGGGTCGTCGTCCCATGCGAGCAGCTCGGCGCCGGACTCCAGGGGTTCGGGCCCCACCGGTACCGCCGACGGGGCGCTCGATCGGAACGCGAGGTCGCGCCCGAGCTGGCCGCTCGCGAATCGCGCCGCCCCCGGTGCGGGCCCGGCGATGAGCAGCAGGCCGCCGCCGCCGCGCACGAAGTTCGCTAGCCCCAAGTCCAGCGCGGGCCCCAGGTCTGCGGCCGAGACAGCATCCAGCACCACCACCGATCTACCCGTCAGGTCGCCCGGTGACACCGAGCCCGCGCCCGGCCGCTCGAGAGCCTGCCACGCACCACTCGCCTCGCGCACGCGCGTGTCGAGCTCCACGGTCGAGTCCCCAGAGAGCGCACGGCGCAGGAACGCGAGATCCCAGTTCAACCCGGCCGAGAGCACGAGCACGCCGAGTTTGCCGGGTGCAACGGGCACGGCCACGCCGTGCGCATCGTTGTCGGGCGAGGTGTCGCCTTCGAGCGGCGACACGAGCGCGGTCCACAGCGCGAGTCCGGCACGCGACGGCACCACGCGCAGCTCGGCCAGCGCCTCGGCGCCCGGACCCGGCGCCGGCACCGTGGTTCGCGTCAGTTCGCGACCCCCGTCCTCGAGCCGCACTACAATCGGCGCGCCACGCTCCTCGTCGCTCACGACGCGCACGCGCACGGGTGTGGCCTCGCCCACACGCGCCTCGCTCGTGGCCTCCACGCCCGCGATTCCGCGGTCCACGCCTGTGCGCTCGCCGACCAACAGCGTATGCACGGGCACTCCCAGCGTGCGCGCCGCGGCCACAGGGTCCTCCCCCGCATTGACCGCGCCGTCCGAGAGCAGGATGACGCCGTCGGGCCGCCGCTCCACGGGCAGGCGCGCGATTTCGCTCAACACGCTGCCCGGCGCCGAGGCCGCACGCTCGCTCGCGGCGCGCACAGTGTCGGCGAGCAGCGTGGAAGCGAACGCGCCCTCCTCGAGGCGCGCGCGCCCGCGCAGCGCCGAGCGCAGCTCGGCGAGCGCGCGCTCAGCGGCCCGCTCGCGCGTGCCACCCCCCGCGCGCTCAGGCCGCTCCATGCTGAGCGAGCGGTCGCGCAACACGAGCACGCGCGTGCCCGACGCAGGGAGGGAACGTTCCAGCACGGGCATCGCGAGCAGCCACGCCAACAGCGCGAGCGCGCCCCAGCGAAGCAGGGACAGCGTGCGCCGCGTGAAGGTGGTGAGCGGCGGCATCCGGAACGCGTAGGCCCAACGAGCCAGCACGACGAATGCGACGGTCGCGAGCGCCAGCCAAGCCCAAGGAGCGTTCGGCGCCAGGTGCAGCGACAGACCGATCACCCTATGCCGTGGTCTCGCCGGCGCGCACGGCCCGCTCCTGGTCGGCGAGGCGCAAGCCCTCGAGGATCAGCCGCTCCAGGTCCAGGTCGAGCGTGATGTCCTCGTTCTCGGCGGTTTCGCCCGGCAGGAACCGGAAGTGCCCGTCGCGCCACAGGATCACGTTGTAGACGATACGGCGGAGCACCTCGTGCACGGCGTCGGTGACCTGTTCGCGCGAGGCGTCACCCTGGTCCACGAGCAGCTCGCCGACGCGGCGGTGCGGTTCGCCGCGCTGGCGGTCCAGCGCGCGGCCGAGCGCCTGCGCGCTTACGATGCCCTTGTGCTGAAGCAGCTCGCCGGCGCGCACGGACAGCCCGCTCGTGCGCGCGAACACTGGGCGGCCGCGTTCGTACCACAGATCCACGCGCTCCGAGTCACGCGTGAACTCGAGCCGGCCCGCGGCCTGCGCGAGCTGGAGCAGCTGCAGCACCTCGGACGGGAAGAAGTGCGCGAGGTCCCCCTCGAGCGCGACGGGTCTCATCGATTCCCTCCGGTCATGCGCGCCACTGGACGTCACGCACGACGCGATCGTTCTGACGCGCCGCTCCCGTGAGCAGGCGCAGGTTGTACCAGCCCAGGACGAGCACCTGGAGCACGGTGGCCGAGAGCATCACGCCGAGCGCGATCTCGGTGAGCCGCGTGAGTCCTTCCCCAACCGGACCGCGCACGGCCACGAGCAGCGTGAACAACGCGATCAGGCAGGTCATGATCACGCCGGTCATACGGCCGAACCACGTCGGCCGGATGCGCAGCGGTCCCACGAACAGATAGAGACCGGCCGCACCCACGACGAGGATGCCGTAGCGGAGCACCGCCACCCAGAACACCCACGAATGGAGGAGCTGCGCGGCGGCAAGCCCGGCGAGCGCGGTCAGGTTGAAGACGATGTCCACGAGCGGGTCGAGCACGCTGCCGAGCGGCGTGGTCTGGCGCCAGCGGCGCGCGAGCCAGCCGTCAACGACGTCAGTGAGCGACGCAAACACGTAGACGCCGAACGCCCAGGCGAAATGGCGCTCCTCGAGGAACACGGCGATGCCGGGAACGAGTGCAACGCGTGCGAGCGTGAGCATGAGCGGCACGTTCAGGCCCGAGAGTCGGTGGCCGTCGCTGTCGCGCAGGTGTCCTAAGAACAACGACACGAACATGAATGCGGGCAGGACCCACAGTGCCGTGTTGAGGAAGAACCGCTCGGCGAGCGCGCGGTCCCAGGCGAGCGCGATGCCGACGCTGGCAAGGAACGCCGCCGCGAAGTAGCTCACCGCCACGGCCCAGATCGAGCGCACCGCGTTGGGATTGGCGAGCCATTCGGCGCGGACGCGCGCGCCCACCTGCCGGGCGTAACGGACGAGCGCGGCGGGCGCGAATCGCTCGCGCCGCAACTCGACCAGGTACTCCTCGATGAACATGACGCCCCCCTGGGTTCGAGCCGCGGAGTCTATGACGCGCCCGCCGCGCCTGCCAGCGGCCGTTTCCCCGCGCGGTGAGCGACGGCACTGGCGCGGCGGGTCAGCCGCCGAGTCGCACGCGCGCGATCGTGACGAGGATCTTGGCGCCGGCACGGGCCGAGCCCACGAAGGTCCCGGCGATCTTCGAGCGCCCGTGGCGGCGGCGGCGGTAGCTCACCGGCACCTCGAGCATGGCGAGCCCGACGTGGGCGGCACGCGCCTGCATCTCGACGGTCCAGCCGAAGTCGCGATCGCGCATGCGTAGCCGCTCGAGCGCCGCCCAGCGCACGGCGCGGAACGGGCCCACGTCGGTCGCGTGCACGCGCCAGAGCAGCCGCAGCAGCGCG
>JAHFBW010000035.1 GCA_023249845.1 Candidatus Eiseniibacteriota bacterium | reverse complement strand
GGTGTCGCTTGGCGTCGTGTCCTCGGACATCTGGCAGCTCGTGAATGACACGTTCCCGGCGAACGAGACGGCCGGTCTTCCCGGTTCCGCCGCGTTCGATACGACCTCTGGCAAGATCCGCTCGGGTCTCAACAACGCGCAGACCACCGGCAATACGCTCCGCTTCGACATCCCCGGCGACACGTCGTCTGTGACCGCCGCGAATGCCACGGTGAGCTCGCCCGATGATCCGGCGCTCGCGACCGTGCGGTTGGACCTCGTGTTCCGCATCCTGCCCGGTCCGGGTAACTACCAGGTCGCGGCGGGCCGCAGCATGTCTCCGGGCGGCAACGCCGTCTCGGGTGTGCTGCTGCAGGTTCCCACGAACCAGGCGGCGGCCGCGGTTTCGGGCGACGCGTCGTTCTGGGGCCAGTACATGGCGGATCGGGGCCTCGTCGGCTCCGGTTCACACAGTGGCCCCGGTGGCTGGGATCCGCTGGTGTGGAACAGCTGCCGCATGGACACCACCGAGCTGAACATCTTCCGTGTGGCCGGCGTGGTCGGCACGGGACTCGGCGGAGCGACGTCGACGCGCGCGTGGATGACGATGATCCACGATAGCGATCCGAAGTTCGCGACGCTGGGTGTGGACAAGTTCAAGTGCTTCACGGTGGACACGCTGAAGTCGGCCGCCACGAACACGGGCCCGGGCGGGACGAACAACGTGGTCTGCGACGGCACGGTGCCGGCGTGGCTCACGACGGTTCCGCAGTCGCGCACGGGTTACAATGGCGTCAACACCACGAAGGAATACTCGAAGATCATCCCCGACGGTCTGCTCACGCCGGGTTCGCACGTGCAGTACTTCGTGCGCAAGTCGCACTCGATCGATCCGTTCGTGAGATTCGCCATGATGCCGGACACGAACATCATCACGGTGCAGTCGCGTGAGGGTTCGTCGGACCAGCACCGCTGGCAGCAGTTCGGCGTGCTCCCGGACCGCTGGAAGAACGCGGCGTTCGGTGGTGCGGGTGCGGCCTGCATGCTGTACGTGGACCAGAACGACCGTCGTGGTAACGAGGGTCGGTTCGTGGCGACGATGGACTCGATCGCGGCAACCGCGGCGGCCAAGTACGGCGCGCACAACGGTTGGCACGCGCCGGGCACGCTCAACGTGGGTCTCTATGACGCGCGTACGGACGTGACCGGGACGACCGTGTCCAACAAGAACTCACAGCCCGGCACGACGTGGGACATGTACGGCGTGAAGGCGTCCGAATCGCTCACCACGAGCGCCGGCGCCCTCGGCAGCCGTCTTGCGAACCGCGCCAGCATGGGCTTCGCGGCGGGCAAGGAATCCCGTGCGGGTCCGACCCCAGAGATGCTGCGCACGTATTACCGCGTGGTGTCACTCCTCTCGGGTGACCTCAACTCGGGCGTCCTCGGACCGTTCGTGAACCGCAGCCAGAACGACCTCGCGCTGCTGAACGATTACCTCACGGCCGCCGGCGGTACGGCACAGCCGCGTGGCATCTTCATCCAGGGCGACGGTTTCGCGCAGTCAGAGAAGCAGACCGGTGGCGTCGACCCGAATCACACGTTGTTCCTCACGGACAAGCTCGGTCTCGTGTTCCGCAGCCCGTCCTACCAGTCGCTCGCAGGCAACCTGGGCGACTGCGCGGACATCCTCACGACGACCAACCTGACCCCGAGTGCCGACGTGTATGGCGCGTCGAACTTCTGCTTCTTCTCGAACGACGTGTATCAGAGGAACCCGGCTCTCGGCGAAGCGGTCGAGGGTGCGTTCTATGAGAACGTCGGTCTCAATGGTCCGTACGTGTCCGACGTCGTCAAGACCGCGGTGCCGCTCCGTAACTGGGTCGCGGTCACCAGCGGGTACGAGATCGAGCACCTGTACAGCCGGTACTGCGATACGGACAATGGCCGTCTCGCGTACTACTACTACATGCTGAACAAGGTGTTCGGTTCGCTGTGCCAGATCACCGGTGCTCCGAACCTGACGACGGACACCCCGCAGGGTGGGCGTGTGTTCACGAACTTCATGAAGATCGGCAACTCGGTCATGAAGCAGGGAACCTCGTCCGTGCGCTTCGGCGTGGCGAAGGCTGGCCGTGTCCAGGTCACGATCTACGACGTCACCGGTCGTAAGATCAAGGCCCTGGCCGACCGCATCTTCCCGGCCGGTGAGCACTCACTGCAGTGGGACGGCACCGACGACGCTGGCAGCAAGGTGGCCCGTGGCGTGTACTTCGTGCGCAGCAGCGTGCAGAAGGACGCCGGCCGCATCATCGTGCTGAACAACTAGTCGTAGCCGCAGTCGCAGTACGCGGAAGGGCGGGGAGCGATCCCCGCCCTTCCGTTTGCTGTCTGCGCCGATCGCCGACGCGGCCCCTGGGCCGGATCGTCCGCCTGCGCGTAAGCGCCAAACCACTGCCATGAAAGACGGTCAGCAGGAATGGGACCCGCAGATCGCAGCCGGATTACAGCTTGACGCTCACGACACCGCGTTGTTAGCTTTGCGCACTTCCTTCGAAACGACTGGGCGTGCTGGAGGGCGCGAATGCGCTTACGTGTCGGGGCTGTCGTTTGCCTTTTTTTGGGATTTATCGGTGCCGGCTGTCGCAAGACCCTGGCGCCCAGTACCCTCGATAACCAACCACCCGAAACCTGGATCGTGGCCGCGCCGCAGGACACGATCACCGCGCGCGACGAGAACAACCAGCCGATCCGGCCGCAGATCGGGAAGGTTCCGGTGCGCTTCCATCTGTATTGGGCGGGCGCCGACCGGGACGGAAGCGTGGGCGGCTTCTACTTCGCCGTGGTGGAGACGCTGCCCGTGCCGCAGGAGGGCGCGCTGTCGGTTCCCGCGCTTCCCGGCCCCAAACCGCGCGACTACCGCTACACGACGAAGACCGACAGCATCTTCATCTTCACCGCGTCCGAAGAGGTGAGCGAGCGCCAGCATGCGTTCTACATCTACGCCGTGGACAACAAGGGCCGGCCGGACGCCACGCCGGCGCGGTTCATCTTCAGCGCCTATGACCGGTTCCCGCCCAAGGCCATCATCGACGAGCTGAGGGCGGAGGGCACGGAGTACGAGCTGATCCCCGGCGGCGGCGTGCGGGCCATCCACAAGACCTACGTCGTCACCGACTTCTTCGAGATCAGCAACGAGCACGCGGTGCCACGCGACACGGTCTCGGCGGACGCCTGCCTCAACATCACCTGGCACGGCGAGCCCACGATTCCCAGCACGATCGTGACCGGGTACCGGTACAAGCTCGACGAGTCCGGTTTCAACACCTCGGACTCGTCCGTTCATCACGTCGCCTACAATTGCGGCCCCGGCACCACCCCGGTGAGTCCCGGGCCGAAGATCTTCACACTGCGTGCCATTGGACAGTCCGGCTGGCGCGGTGAGGCGACGCGCTGGTTCCAGATGAACTTCGCGCCGGACACCTGGTTCGCGGGCCCTGACCTGAACGACCCGCTGGCCGGCTGGCAGACGTATCAGGACGGGAATGGCAAGCGCTACTGGTTCCTGGATTTCCAGGCCACCGGCTGGACAGCGTTCCAGGGCGTGCCGGGCTCGATGCTGAGTGGCGACTCCGTGCAGGTGCTTCCCGCGCTGCGCACCGAGCGAAAGACCTTTTTCGAGGTCTACAACGACCGGTTGTGGATGCACGCCGAGAACGACACCGTGCACCTGAACTCCTGGGTCATCGTCCCCACCGGCGGCTTCGACCGTGACTCGCCCTACTCTGTTCGCGTGAACAAGGCGCTGCTTCCGGCCGCGCTCCTCGGCACACCGGTGCTCACGCAGGACGGCCCGAACGGGTCACCCATCGGCTTCCGCATCCGTGTCCCGGTGAAGGACGCGTCCGGCAGCATCAGCCAGCCCTCGGAGACCACAACCTACCCCGAGTTCGACCCTGCATCGGTCAAGAACCAGCCCCTCATAAACGGCGTTCAGGGCATGACCACCGCCGGCCGCGCATTCGTGGAGATCTTCGCCGAGGATGGCAACACCACGGTGGACCGCCGCGTGGACCAGCGGCCGCGGGGGTCGGTCGGCATCGTCGAGCGCGTCGAGGCCGGTACGGCCGACGCGCAGGACCTGGCGCTCCGCTCCAAGATCCTCACGTTCTATGTGAACAAGGTCCCGCGCTTGCGACGCGACGCCACGTTCAAGCCAACCGTGAACCAGCTGCTCGCGCGCAACCCGGTGTTCCAACTGCCCGCCGACGACGTGGATCAGCTCGATCCGAATGCCGGCTTCAACAAGGTCGGTGGCACGCCGGGTTACGGGCCCATCCTGCGGCGCAAGATCGCCATCCTCGGCAAGCTGACCGGCACGACGCGCGACACCTGCTACGTGGTCCCCGAGGAGTATTTCTTCGCCAACAACATCAATATCCCTCGCATACCCGATTGGATCGCGACCGGCAATATCACGGTGCGCATCCGCCTGTGCGACTGCGCGGCATGCGACGTCGCCCTCACCACGCCGACGTGCCCATTCGTGGGCGACCGAGGCGCGACCCCCAACTATGGCAGCTGCGTCGACACCGACATCCCCTGTCGGCTGTCCGCCACTGAACCCGGGGTGATCGAGACGGGAACTGCGACGACCCTTAGACCGGGGTCACCAGTCGAGACGGGCAGGAGGAAGCAATGAAGCTGAAGTTCCCGCGCGAGGCGGTCCTGGCGACGGCGCTGGCCATGCTCGGCGCGCTCAGCCTGAACGGCTGCGCCAGCAAGAACCTCGTTGGCGACCTGTATCCGAACAAGCGACCGTCGGTGGTGCTCACGAATGCCCCGGTCGCTCCGGACAGGAGCAATCCCTATTTCTACGCGTACAAGGTCAACTGGGCGGGCGAGGATCCCGACGGCCGGGTGGACCACTTCGAGTTCGCAGTGGATCCCCCGAATCCGGTCCAGGTGGCGGCGGGCGCTGACACGGTGTGGGTGCGCACCCAGCGGAACGAGGAGATCGTGTTCTTCCGCGCCACCGTGCCCGACAGCATCCGGGGCAATGAGCCGCCAACGGCTTCGGACTTCCACATCTTCGTCATCAAGGCCGTTGACGACGACAAGGCTTTCTCGCTGGTCAAGTCGCGCGCATTCTTCTCCTACACGATCGCGCCCAGCGTGGCGATCCGCAATCCGCTCCCGAGCGCGCTGCTGCGCGCCCAGGTCACGCCGTCCGTGCGCGTGGAATGGGAGGGCGTTGACGCGGATGGGCAGTTCTCGCAGAAGCCGGTCGAGTACAGGTACAGGATGCTCGACCTGGACGACCCGGATAACCAGATCTTCCTCGTGAATCCCGACTCACTGCGTGAGCAGGAGGCGGCGACGAACTGGGCAGGATGGCTCTCGACCCCCGCGGACACCCAGTTCGTGCAGTTCACGAACCTCACACCAGGGAAAAGCTACCTGTTCGTGGTCATCGGATTCGACGAGGCGGGGGCCTATTCCCCGATCTTCTCGCTCAACTCGAACTGCCTGCAGCTCACCGCCGGATTCGCCAGTTCGAATGGCCCGCGCATCCACATCTTCAACCAGTTCATCGAGTTCCTTTATCAGAGTGGCGGCTACTCCACCGACCCGCTGCGCGAGATCCCCATCGAGGTGCCCACGCGCGTGCCCATCACCGTGAACTGGGACGCCGTGGCCTCGCCGGGTTCCCGCATCCAGGGTTTCCGCTGGATGTTGAACGGCAACATCAATGACGAGACCCGGCGGTCGGACGAGATCAACGATTACGTCCACTGGAGCCAGGAAAGCCCGACGATGCCGAACGCGGTGACGCTGCGGCCGTTAACGACCGACGGCGACTATCGGTTCTACCTCGAATGCTCGGACAACAACGGCCAGAAGAGCCTCGGCATCCTCAAGATGACGGCGGTGACCCCGACATTCGACAGGACGCTGCTCGTGGTGGATGACACGCGCCTCGAGGTGGACAAGTTCCTTACGCCCGGCATCCCGAACACGTACACGCAGCCGTGGCCCAGTGCCACCGAGCTCGACACGTTCCTGTTCGCCCGTGGCGGCTTCCCCTGGCGCGGCACGAAGAATCCGACCTCCGGGGTGATCAGTACGCCTGGCGTGTTCGCGGGCTACCCGATGAACCTGCAGCGGCCCAACCCGGACTCGCTCGGGACGCGGCTCGGGCTCGAGAACCCGGCGCGCGGCGTGCTGCTCTCCTATATCGGCCAGTACAAGAACCTTGTCTGGATGGTGGACGACCGTGGCGCCCAGTTCAACGAGAGCCTCGACCAGAGCCTGTTCCCGGTCACCGCGCTCTACGCCATGAGCGGGCCCGGCCGCGCCAGCACATTGGCGGCGTTCAACCAGCTCGGCGGGCGCGTCTGGCTCATGGGGGGTGGAGCCGCGTACGCCTCGCTCAAGCTGTTCGACAAGGGCATCAACAACCGCGGTCAGACCACGATCTTCTCGAGCGCCGCGCAGTTCGGTGAGCTGGCGCCGAGCCGGCTCATGTACGACGGGGCGCATTGGCAGTCGATCATCGGGGTCACGAAGGGCACCATCTTCACGAATCGTCGCGACTACACCGTGAAGGTACGGTGGGCCGACGGAACGGATCACGACACGACCTACATCGTCGCCCCGGCGTGGTCGCATTTCGACCGCTACACGGGCACCCCACTCAACTCGCCCCAGTACTCGAAGCTGCCCCCGGCGATGCGCCAGAAGAGCGAGATCCCCGATCCGCTTCCGCCCACGCGTGAGGCCGCGAAAGCTCCGCTCTTCTACGGCTCGAGCTATCCCTGCGAATACCTCATGGAGGTGAACTCCATCCTCGAGGACGTGGATCCCGACCCCGCCGTGTCACGTGAGATCGCGGTGCTCGACACGCTCTACCAGGCCACAGGCGTCGTGCTGCTCACGAACCTGCCCAACGGCACGCTCGTTCCGGCGCCGACCATGACCTACTACCATGGCGGCCAGTCCCGGCAGTTCGTGTTCTCGGGCTTTGCGCCGTGGATCTACGCCCGTCAAGATTGCATCGCCCTCGTGGACTTCGTTCTCCAAGACCTCTGGGGCCTGACCCGACAGGCCATCGACCGCGGTTCCTTCGCGCCCGCCTACATCCGAAGCGGTGGCTCCTCGCCCGCTCGCAGCGTCACGCCGGTGAAGCGAACCAACCCCACGCTGGTCTCCACCGGCACGTCGCGGGAGTGATCCATGACCGCTAACGCACCCGGCGGCGCGCTGCGCGCCGCCGCCTGCGTCCTGGCGCTGGCCCTCGCGGGCCTCGCCGGGGCGCGCCCTGTCCACGCCGCCTCGACCTTCCCGGATGTTCCCGTCTGGGTGAATCCGGGCGCATGGCAGGACAGCACACAGCTTTCGCATCTGGACTCGCTGCGCTGCCCGGGCAGCTTCGCGGGGCCGCAACCTGAAAGCCTCGACACACGCGCGCGCGTCGTGACCGTGCGGTTCCTCCGTGACCGCGTCACCGAGTCGCGTCCGGACTTCGGCGGCTACCGTATCTATCGCATGACGAACTCGGCGGATAGCTCGAAGGCGACGCTGGTGCGGCGGTTCTCGCTCAACGCCGGGAGCAGCCTGACGTGGAACCTGTCGCGCGTCACGAAGACGTCCACGGTCTCGTTGCTGTCTGGAAACGGCGACGGGACGTTCAACGGGCGCAGCGAGATCGCCTCCGGCGTGTCGCCCACGGCGCTGGCGGCCGCGCAGGTGAACAAGGACACACGGCTCGACCTCGCCGTGGCGAACCAGGGCTCCGCCTCCGTCTCGCTGCTGTTGGGGCAGGCGGACGGCCGCCTCCAGCTCCTGACCAATCCCGAGACGCAAGCCGGGCCGGTCGCGCTGGCGCTCGGGGACCTCAATGCGGACACCGTGCTCGACATGGTCACCGCGAACCGGGACGCGAACTCGGTCACGGTGAATATCGCAAGCGGTCCCGTCGCCTATCTCCCGATCTCGTACACGACCGCCTCGAAACCCGCGGACGTGGCGTTCGCCGACATCACCGGCGATGGCCGGCTCGACATCGTGGTGGCAAACGAGGGCGCCGCCTCGGTGTCCGTGATCCCCGGGCTCCCGGGAACTCCACTCGGTCGCTTTGGCACCCGCACGGACTTCGCCGTGGGGACCGAGCCGGTGGCGGTGGGCATCGCGGATCTCAACAACGACACCCGGCCCGACATCATCGTCACGAACCGCGGCTCCAACTCGATCTCGGTGCTGCTGAACAGCGGTGGCGGGCTGCTCTCGTCGCACTTCGACTACCCCGCGGGCCTGGCGCCGTGGGGGCTGGCGATCGCGGACGTGAACGCCGACTCGCGACCCGACCTTGCCGTGGCGAACTCCGGGGAGTCCAACGTCTCCGTGTTCCTCGGGGATGGCCTCGGGGGCTTCTCGCCGCGCAGCGACCTGGTCACCGTCCCGTTCCCACGGAACGTCGCGCTCGGGGATCTGAACGGGGATGGCAAGCTCGATCTCGTCTCGGCCAACTTCGCCGATGGGACCGTGACACGCTGGCTCGGCGACGGGTTCGGGGCGTTCGCAGCTCGCGCGGACATCCCCGCCGGCATGAACCCGTCCGGCCTGGCCATCGGCGATCTGAACGCCGACGGCAAGGCCGATATCGCGGTGGCGAACGTCGTCTATCAGCTGCCCTACCTGTGTGACGATCGGCTCACGGGCACCACGATCGCCGTCAACGACAGCGTCGCGACCTACGTGGATCCCGACTCGGCGGGTCGCTACATCAAGGTGTGTCGCGACCCCGGCGTTCCGACCGGACGCTGTAACTCACCCGGCGACTCGGTGTTCATCCTGGTCGCGCCGCCGGGCCCGCACGACGGGTTCCTCACCTGGTACTCGGTGACGATCGAGCGCCGGAACACGACCGATCCTGACTTCGAGGACCTGTTTCTGCCGGACACGCTCGACAGCTTCACGCGCTGCACGGATCCGCTCGATCGCACGACGTGCCCGAACCTGAACCACAAGCTGCGGAACCTGGCCGGACCGGTGGAGCCGACGGCGGGACCCACGGCGGACCTCGAGAGGGTGCTCGTCGTTCCGAATCCGTATCGAGGCAGCGAGGTGTGGGACCAGCCCGGTCAGGGCGAAGTACACTTCATCAACCTGCCGGCCAGCGCTCTCATCAAGATCTACACGGCGGCGGGCGACCTGGTCCGGGAACTCAAGCACAGTGACCAGGTGAGGGACTTCGAGCGCTGGGACCTGAAGAACGCTTCCGGCAAGCTCGTCGCCTCCGGCATCTACATCTACCGGGTCGAGGCCGGCTCGTTCCACTTCCAGAACCGCTTCGTCGTCATCCGCTGAACGCGAGGGCCTGCGCGATCGTCGCGGGCCCTCGGACTTCCCGGGACCGGGACCCGCATGCGCCTGCAAGTCCAAGTGCTCGTCCAGCGCGGCGACATCGTGGAGTCGCGGCATCGCGTGCAGTGCGCCGTGGCGGATGCGGCGGGCGTCGTCTCCGCCGCCACGGAAAATGTCGACCGTGTGACCTCGTTCCGCTCCGCGGCGAAGCCGTTCCAGCTGAGTCCGTTCGTCGAGCGCGGGCACGCGGACGCGCTCTCCTGCACGGAGCCCGAGCTGGCGATCATGGCCGCGTCGCATTCCGGGAGCCGCGAACACCTGGCACTCGTCCGCGGCCTGCTCGCTCGCATCGGACTCGACGCCAGAGCCCTTGCGTGCGGCTACCACGATCCCCAGGACGCCGATTCGCTCGAGGACGTGCGCCGCGACCCGCGTTTGAAGAGCCCGCTCTACAACAACTGCTCCGGCAAACACGCGGGCATGCTCGCGTTCGCGGTCGCCGAGGGCTGGCCGGTTGCCGGCTACGAGCGACTCGACCACCCGCTCCAGCAGCTCATGCTGCGCACCGTTGCCGAGTGCTGTGGCGTGCGCCCGGACACCGTGCGCCTGGGCGTGGATGGGTGCGGCGTTCCGGTGTTCGGCATGCCGCTCACACGCATGGCCCAGGGCTACGCGCGGATCGCGGAGGCTTCGCGGCACGGCGGGGAAGCGCGCGCGCTCCAGCGCATTGCGCGCGCCATGACGGCGCATCCCGTGCTGGTCGAGGGCCACGGCCGACTCGCGACCGACCTCATGCTGGCCACCACCGGCCGGCTGCTGGCGAAGAGCGGGGCCGAGGGGCTCCTGCTCGTCGCCGATCCGACCCGGGGAACCGGACTCGCGATCAAGTGCGAGGACGGCGCGATGCGCGCCATGGGGCCCGCGGCCGTCGAATGCTGCCTGGCGGTCGGTGCCCTGGAGCCCGGCGAGGCGGCGGCACTCGCCGTCCACCGCCAGCCGCCCATCCACAATGCGGCGGGCCTGGTCGTCGGGCGGCTCGAGGCGCGGGTGAGCGTCGAGTCGGCGCGCGACGTGCCGGCCTGAATGCCGGGGCGAAGCGCGGTAGAATCAAGGATATGCCCACACCCCTCCGCGCCCTGCTTCTCGCCGTGGTCCTTGCGCTCCCGCTCGCGTCGGTGACGCCCGCCCGGGGCTCCACCCTCGCCTCGAGTCGGCTGGACCCGCGACTCGGCGCATCGCTGCTCACCGGTGCTCCTCCCATCGCGGTGTGGGTGGAGTTCGCAGACAAGGGCGAGACGGGTCCCGCCGACCTGGCCGCGAGACTGGCCGAGGCCGAACGCGCGCTCACACCCGAGGCCCGCCGGCGCCGCGTGCGCGCGCGTGTGAACCCGATCGTGGACTGGCTGGACCTGCCGCTCGAGCCCACCTACGTCCACGCGCTGGAGGCGCGCGGCCACGCGGTGTACGGCCAGTCGCGATGGTTCAACCGGGTCGCGGTGCGCACGAGCGGCCCCGCGCTCGAGCAGCTGGCCGCGCTGTCGTTCGTGCGTCGGGTGGCACCCGTCGAGCTGGCGCTGCCGCGCGAACGCGAATCCCAGCGCGGATCCGCTGACGTAGCTCCGGGCCGTGTGGCGGAACCCACACGTGTCGCTGGCGCCGGGGCGACGCAGGTGCTCTATGGCCGAACCCTCGGCCAGATGACCCGCCTCAACATCCCGGCGGTGCACGACTCGGGCTACATCGGCACGTTCGTCAACGTGTGCGTGCTCGACAACGGTTTCAACTACTTCCGCAAGCACGAAGCGCTGCGCACCATCCCCGTGGGTGGCGCGCGCACGCGCGATTTCGTCCGCGGCGTGCGGAGCGTCCAGGACACCGTGGATTCGCCGGCCAACTTCGAGCATGGCACCGCAACGTTGAGCGCGCTCGCCGGACGCGCTTCGGGCCGGTACATGGCGGCCGCACCCGGCTGCAACGCCGCGCTCGCGCGCACGGAGGAAGAGAGCAGCGAGAAACCCATCGAGATGGTGTGGTGGGCCATGGGCGCCGAGTGGGCGGATTCGCTGGGCAGCGACATCATCAGTGCGTCTTTGGGCTACAACCTGTTCCCCGACAGCGCGGGCACCGATCTCACCTACTCCGACCTCGACGGCCACACTTCCATCGTCACGCGCGCGGCCGAGATCGCCGCCGCGAAGGGCATCCTCGTGGTGGTGTCCGCCGGCAACGACGGTCAGAACGCGCGCGTTGGCCGCAAGGTGGGGGCACCGGCCGACGCGAACGGTGACAGCGTCCTCGCCATTGCAGCGGTGGACTCGTTCGGCGTGCGCGCGCCGTTCTCGTCCAAGGGACCCACCGTGGACGGGCGCATCAAGCCGGATCTGGCCGCGCAGGGAGTGAATACGTACGTCGCGGCCGCGAACGGTGATCCCAACGCTTACGAGGCGCTCGACGGGACGTCGTTCGCGGCTCCGCTGGTCGCAGGCCTTGCGGCCTGTCTCATGCAGGCCAGACCGAGCTGGCCGCCCGTGTTGATCATCCAGGCGCTCAAGGCCACGGCGACAAAGGCAAATGCGCCCGACACGCTGCTCGGCTGGGGCATCCCGAATGGGCTCGCCGCGCTTCGCTACATTCCGGATTCGCTCGGCGTTCCCGGCGGCAATGGCCCGCTGTCACTGCGCTTCGCCGGCCCCAATCCGTTGCGGGCCGGAGCCAGCGGCACGGTGGCGCTATCGCTTGGAGCGAGTTCGCCCCCCACGCGATACCGTGTCCGCGTCTTCGACGCCTCGGGTCGAGTGGTACGGGACCTCGCCTCCGGTACGATCGCTCCGGGCAGCTCCGTTTCCATCCCCTGGCAGGGCGACGATGCGCGTGGCCGCACGCTCGTCCCCGGCCTCTACTTCCTCGACCTGGAGGGCGCCGGCCGGCATCGCACGGTCCGTGTCGTCGTGCTGCGTTGAAGCCCGCTCGCCCCGAAATGGATCCCATACCCATGAAGCGACCGTGGAATCGCCTCGTTCCCGGGCCGGCGCTGCTGCTGGTCCTGTGCACCGTCTCCGCGGCCGCCGCGCCGCTCGACGCCACGCGTGTCACGCTCGCGAACGGTTTGCGCGTCGTGCTCGCTCCAGATCCGAACGCGCTGAGCGTGGACGCCGCGCTGTGGTTCCCCTCCGGCACGCGGAACGAGCGGCCGCCGCAGGCAGGGCTCGCGGTACTCGCGGCGCGACTCACGTTCCGGAACGGCGCCGATGATCCACTTGCCGCGCTCACCGCGGCGGGAGGCACGGGCGGACTCACGGCCACGCCCGACTACACGAGCTTCTCGGCCACGGTGCCAGTGGAGTCTCTCGACCTCGCGCTCGACTTCCTTGGTCAGAGGCTCGCGGCCCCGCCGGTGACGCCTGCAGCGCTCGCCGCCGAGCGCGCCGCGATGCGGGCCGAACGAGGGCGTTCCGAGCGCACGCCCGTAACGCGCTCGCTCGCCAAGTTGTGGTCCGCCGCATGGCCGGGTCACCCGTATGCGCAGACCGGGGGCTCGCCTGCCGCAGGCTCCGACGCGTTGAAGCCGTTGGACGTGGAAGCCTGGCGCCGCGCGCGGTTCGCGCCGGGAAGCGCTGTGCTCACCTTGGCAGGCGCGTTCGATCCCGAGAGCGCGCTGGCACACGTGCGCGCGCGGTTCGAGGGGCGCCCGCGTGGCACTACCGCCACGCTCGCCGCGCTACCCGCTCCGCGCGGGGCAACCCGCCTCACCGATCGCATCGATTCGCCGGCGCGGCTCTGCCTGATCGGCTGGCGGGGGCCCGGCGCCGCCGACGCCGACGCCCCGGCGTGCGAGCTGCTCGCCGCCTGGCTGGGGGGCGGACCGGAAGCGAAGCTAGGGCGCTCGCTCGTCCGCGACTGGCAGCTGGCGGTCACCGCGCAGGCCGGATTCGTTCCGCAACGTGACGGGTCGCTGCTCTGGGCGCTCGCCGTCGTTCCCCCCGGCGTGGATTCCGCGGCGGTCGAGCGCACGCTGGTGGACGCCGCGATGGGCGTGACGCGAGACGGGCCGGAGGCGTTCGAACTAGAGCGCGCGCGGAGGCAGGTCGTGGCATCGAGCGCGTTCGCGCTCCAGACCTCACGCCAGCGCTCACAGGCGCTGGGCGAAGCCGAACTGCTCGGCGGCGACGCGAGCGTCGCCGCCCGCCGCCTCGCCGCGCTCGATCGCGTGACACGCGACGACCTGCGCCGCGTCGCGGCCCGGGTCATGACCGCGTCCAACCGTGCCACGGTGTGGATGCTTGCCGCGCCGGCGGGAGGTGCGCGATGAAGCGCGTCCTCGTGGGGTGCGGGGCCGTGATTGGAATCGTGGCGCTCGCCGCGATCGGCCCGCGCATTCCCTCCCCGGTGACGCGCACGCTGCCGAACGGCCTGCGCGTGGTGGTGTTCTCACGCCCCGGCCTGCCCATCGTGCAGGCCCAGCTCCAGGTGCCAGCGGGCCTCCGAGCGGAGCCCGCGGGACATGCGGGCCTCGCGTTCTTGACCGCGCAGCTCCTGCGCCAGGGCACGTCGTCGCGCTCGGCGCAGGACTTCGCCACCGAACTCGACACGCTGGGCGCCACGTTCGCAGCCAGCGTGAACCGCGACGTCGCACAGATCGCCGCGGGCAGTCGCACACAGGAGTTCGAGAGCCTGCTCGAACTCATGAGTGACGCGGTGGTGAACCCGGTGTTCTCCGAGGAGGCGTTCCAGGCCGTGCGCCGGCAGATCGCCGGCCAGTTGGGCATGCAGGCTCAAAATCCAGCGGCGTTGGCAGACGAGCGCGCGACGGCGGCGCTGTTCGGCGAACATCCCTACGGTCATCCGCCGTACGGCACGTTGACCGTGCTGCTTAGCGCGTCGCGCGACGAGGTGCAGAAGTTCCATCGCGAGCGCTGGCGACCGGATCGCTCCGTGCTCGCGATCACCGGCGACATCGACCCCGAGCGCGCGTTCACGACGGCCACCGAGTGGTTCGGCCGCTGGGGCGGGCGCGCGGCCCCGGACCCCGCGGCGCCGCCACCTCTGCCTCGCCCAGGCGTGCGGCTGCTCGACCTGCCTGGAAGCGCGGTCACCGAACTTCGCGCGCTGGCGCTGGCTCCCGGTCGCGGCGCGCCGGGTTTCGCCGACTGGATCGTTGCGCGCGAACTCCTCGAATCCGGCGCGCTTCCCGCGGGTGCGCGCGCCACGCTCGTACCGGCCCGCGAGGCCAGCATGCTCATGGTGAGTGCCACGGTCAGACCCGAGTCGGCCGGTGTCGTGGCGACGCGGCTGCAGGGCGCGTTGCGCTCGTTCACGGCGAAGCCCCCCTCGGACAGCGCACTCGCGGCCGCGCGGCTGCGCGCCATCCACTCGTGGCCGCTCACCCTCGAGTCGCACGGGCAGCTGCTCGCCTCCTGGCTCGCGGGGGACGCGGCCGGCCTGCCCGCCGATCACCTGGCGCGCACGCCGGAGACGTTCGCTTCCGCCACGGGTAGCGCGGCGTTCGCCGCCCTGGCCAAGGATCTCACGCTGCTCGTGGCCGGGCCCGCGCAGCGCATGCGGGGCCGGCTCGCGTCACTCGGGCAGGTGGACACGCTCGCGTCCGACGCGGGAGCCGAGACAGCCTCGACGAGCGCCCGAGCGACGCCCGAGCAGCGCCGGCGTGGCCGCCAGCTCGTCGATGCGGCCGTCGCGGCGCACGGCGGCGCCAACCGGTTCAAGGCCGCGAAGGTGACCTACCAGGACGCTGACCTTCACATGGAGGTCGCGGGACGCGAACTCGTGGGCGAAGTCCGATTCCTGCGCCAGGACCCGTCGCGCCTGGCCTATACGACACGCTTCCTCGAGTTCGAACATCGCCAGGTGCTGGACGGGGATCGGGGCTGGACGCTGTCGATGACGGGAGATTCGGCCACGCTCGTGCTGGCCGACAGCACCGCTCTGCTTTCGTTGCGCGGAATCCTCGAGTCCGACCTCGTGCACCTGCTTCGGGACGCAGGCGATCCCGGGAGCGATATCGTCGGCCAGGGCAAGGCGAACCAGGACGGCCGGCCTGTCGAGCGCCTCGAGTTCACGAGCCGGCTCGGCCTGCGCACACGACTCACGCTCGATGACTCCACCCACCGCGTCGTGGCCGTGGAGGCCGTGCCCACTCCTCAGGGTGGCTGGCGTGACAAGCGCCGCTGGTCGGATTTCGTGCAGGTGGACGGCATCTGGTGGCCCCGCCGCGAGGTACGGGAACTCGACGGCGAACGCGTATCCTCGCTCATGCTCCGTCGCCTCGTCGTCAATGGTGAGGTGGACACGCTGCTGTTCCGCCGCCCCATCGTGGCGAGGGGCGAGATCCGTGGACTGGAATGATCTCGCATCCCCGGCGGGCACGAAGCCCGCGCTGGCGACGCGAGTGGCGATGCGAATAGGGAGGTTGGCTCGATGAGCACCACCGACAGCGAGATCACCGTGGCGAAGGCGGGTGCGCCGGCTTCGGGCGAGCGCTTCGTCTACTTCTTCGGAGAGGGCCACTCGGACGGCCATGGCGACATGAAGGACGTGCTGGGCGGCAAGGGCGCCGGGCTCGCCGAGATGACGAACGCCGGTGTGCCGGTGCCGCCGGGGTTCACCATCACGACGTCGGTCTGCCGGCACTACCACGCGAATGGCCGTCGCCTGCCCGAAGGGTTCGCGTCACAGCAGGACCAAGCACTCGCCCTGCTCGAGCGCACGATCGGCCGCACCCTCGGCGACGCGTCCGACCCGTTGCTCGTGTCGGTTCGCTCCGGCGCCAGGTTCTCGATGCCCGGCATGATGGATACCATCCTGAACCTGGGGCTGAACGACCGCTCGGTCCAGGGGCTCGCAGCGAAGACCGGGAACACCCGCTTCGCCTGGGACTGCTACCGCCGCTTCATCCAGATGTTCGCCTCGGTCGTGATGGATTTCGAGAAGCACGAGTTCGAGACGCTCATCGCCGCGGCGAAGAAGCGCCGCCGGGTCCAGCTCGACACGGAATTGTCCGCGGACGACCTGGAGCAACTCACGATCGAGTTCAAGCGGCACGTGCGCAAGCGCGCCGGCCGCGACTTCCCGCAGGACCCTCGCGAACAACTTGCGATGGCGCGCGACGCGGTGTTCCGCTCGTGGGACAACGACCGTGCGATCTACTACCGCAAGCAGAACGGCATCCCCGACGACATCGGCACCGCGGTGAACGTGCAGGCCATGGTGTTCGGAAACATGGGCGACACGAGCGGCACGGGCGTGGGCTTCACGCGAAATCCCTCCACGGGCGAGCACCAGTTCTACGGCGAGTACCTGACGAACGCGCAGGGCGAGGACGTCGTGGCGGGAGTGCGGACGCCGCAACCGATCGCCAAGCTCGAGCGCGAGATGCCAGATGTCTACCGCCAGCTTCGCGACATCACGTCACGACTGGAGAAGCACTACCGGGACGTCCAGGACTTCGAGTTCACGATCGAGGAGGGCAAGCTCTACCTGCTCCAGACGCGTAACGGCAAGCGCACCGCGCAGGCGGCCGTGCGGATCGCGGTGGAAATGGTCGCGGAGGGGTTGATCACCGAGCCGGAGGCCATCCTGCGCGTGGAGCCGGCATCGCTCGACCACCTGCTGCACCCGCGACTGGATCCCAAGGCGAAAGTACGGCTGCTCGCCACCGGTCTCGCGGCCTCGCCCGGAGCTGCGGTGGGTCAGGCGGTGTTCGACGCGGACACGGCCGCGGAACGCGGCGCGCGCAAGGACAAGGTGATCCTCGTGCGCAAGGAGACGACGCCGGACGACATCCACGGCATGGACGCGGCGCAGGGCATCCTCACCGCCACCGGCGGAATGACATCGCATGCCGCGGTGGTGGCGCGCGGCATGGGCAAGCCGTGCGTCTCGGGCGCGGGCGCGGTGCACGTGGACGAGCACGGCCGGCGCATGTCGGTGGACGGAATCGTCGTGAAGGAGGGCGACTGGATCACGCTGGATGGCTCCACCGGCCGCGTGCTCGAGGGTGCCGTACCCACGATCGAGGCCGAGGTGTCGGGCGAGTTCGGCGCGTTCATGGGAATTGTGGACAAGCACCGGAAGCTCGGCGTGCGCGCCAACGCCGACGTGCCGCGTGACGCGCTCAAGGCGCGCTCGTTCGGCGCCGAGGGCATCGGGCTCTGCCGCACGGAGCACATGTTCTTCGCCGAGGAGCGGCTGCCCCAGGTGGTGCGCATGATCATGGCCGCGCCGCGCGCGAAGGCGCTCAAGGACAAGCTCGACGCGCGCGTCAAGGCGCTGGAGGGCGCGACACCGTCGGAAGTGCGCGCGATCAAGGTCGAGATCGCGAAGCTCAAGAAGGAACTCGCCGTGCCGCTCAAGGACTACACCGGCGCGCTGAGCAAACTGCTGCCGTTCCAGCGCGCCGACTTCCGTGGACTGTTCAAGGCCATGAACGGGTTCCCGGTGACCATCCGCACGCTGGACCCGCCGCTCCACGAGTTCCTGCCGAAGCGAGAAGAGCTCATGGTGGACATCGCGCGCCTGCCACGCGCGACCTCGGCGCAGAAGAAGGACATGGCGAAACGATATCGGCTCACCGTCGCACAGCTCAAGCAGGGTATGCCCGATCTGCTCCAGCGCGTCGAGGAGCTGCACGAGTTCAATCCCATGCTCGGCCACCGCGGATGTCGGCTCGGCATCACCTATCCGGCCATCACCGAGATGCAGGCCCGCGCCATCTTCGAGGCGGCGTGCGAGGTGACCGCGAAGGGCGGCACCGTGATCCCCGAGGTGATGATCCCGCTCGTCGGCACGGTGCAGGAGCTGGCGGATCAGGCGGGGATCGTGCGCCGCGTCGCGGATGAAACCATGCGACAGAAGGGCGTCATCGTGAAGTACCTGGTCGGTACCATGATCGAGGTGCCGCGTGCGGCGGTCACCGCCGAGCGCATCGCAAGCGTGGCCGAGTTCTTCTCGTTCGGCACGAACGACCTCACGCAGATGGCGTTCGGGTTCTCGCGCGACGACGCCGGCAAGTTCCTGCCCGAGTACGTCGAGCGGAAGGTGCTCGCGTACGACCCGTTCGTGTCGCTGGACCAGGAGGGCGTGGGAGTTCTCATGGAACTGGCTGTGAAAGGCGGGCGTAAGGGGCGTGCGAAGTTGAAGCTTGGCATCTGCGGCGAACACGGCGGCGACCCGGCGAGCGTGGAGTTCTGCCACCGCACCGGGCTCGATTACGTGTCGTGCTCGCCGTTCCGCGTACCCATCGCACGGCTGGCCGCGGCGCAGGCCGCGGTGCGCGGTTCGACGAAGGAGGCGGATCGCCGCTGACGCCGCGGGCGCTCGCGACGCGACATGCTCACGATCGACATCCTGATCCCGGCACGTGACGAAGCGGAAGCCCTGCCATTCGTCTTGGCGGGGCTTCCGCGTTCGGGGGACGGCTGGAGCGTGCGGCGGGTCGTGGTCGTGGACAACGGCTCGCGCGACGGCACGGCAGCGGTCGCGCGTGCGGCGGGCGCGCAGGTCGTGGCCGAGCCCGTGGCGGGCTACGGACGCGCCTGCCTCACGGGCCTGGCGCACCTGCGCGCCGCACCGCCCGACGCGGTCGTGTTCGTGGACGGCGACCACAGCGACGAACCGGGCGAGCTGCCACACCTCCTGGCGCCGCTCGTGGCCGGTGAGGCCGAGCTGGTGATCGGCTCGCGCACGCGCGGCTCGAGCGAGCCGGGGG
>JAHFBW010000034.1 GCA_023249845.1 Candidatus Eiseniibacteriota bacterium | reverse complement strand
ACGTCACGGAGCCGGCGATCCATCTGTCCCAGCACGGAGCCCGCCTCGGTGTCGGACATCCCCGGCGGTGCGGTCGGCATGTAGAGCAACGTGCCCTCGTTCAGGGGCGGCATGAACTCGCTGCCGAGGCGTAGGAACACGGGGACCGTCGAGAGCAGCAACAGCGCGGCGCCGAAGGCCACCCAGCGCCGGCGCCGGACCGCGAAGCGCACCACGGGTGCGTATCCGCGGACCAGCGAGCGGGACACCGGGTGTGCGCTCTCGGGGCGAATCCGGCCGCGGATGAACCAGGCTGCGAGTGCCGGCGTGAGCGTCACCGCCAAGAGTGCGGCGAATGCCATGGAGAATGTCTTGGTGAACGCCAGCGGCTTGAAGAGGCGACCCTCCGTCGCTTCGAGCGTGAATATGGGCAGGAACGATACGGTGATCACCAGCAGCGCGAAGAAGATCGGCCGGCCAACCTCCTGCAGCGCGTGGACGATCGCGGCGTCCCGCGAACCCTGCCGTCCACCCGCCTCCCACGCCTCGAGTTTCTTGTGCACGTTTTCGACCATGATGATCGAGGCATCGACCATCGCTCCGATCGCTACCGCGATGCCGCCGAGCGACATGATGTTCGCGCTCAGCCCCATCCGCGACAGTGGGATGAAGGCGAGCACGACCGCGATCGGCAGCGTGAGGATGGGAATGACGGCACTTCGGAAGTGAAACAGGAAGAACGCGATGACCAGGCTGACGATCAGCATCTCCTGCAGCAGCTCGTGCCAGAGCGTGTGGACGGCGCGCTCGATCAACTCCGAGCGGTCATAGGTGACGACCACGCGCACCCCCGGCGGCAGCGAGGAGCGGACCTCGGCGAGGCGGCGCTTGATGCCCTCGATGACGCGAAGCGCGTTCTGCCGCTGACGCATGATGACGATGCCCCCGACGACCTCGCCCTTGCCGTTCAACTCAGCCAGTCCGCGGCGCTGCTCGGGGCCGAGATGCACTGCCCCCAGATCGCGGAGCGTGACCGGCGTGCCGTCGGCACTCACCTTGACCGGGAGACTCTCGAGGTCCGCGAGGCCGCGGATGTAGCCGCGCCCGCGCACGGCGTGCTCGTGCTCGGCCACCTCGATCACACCGCCACCCACTTCGTTGTTCGAGCGGCGGATCGCCTCGGCGACCGCGCTGATCGGGACGTTGTAGGCGAGCAACCGGTCGGGATCGAGGTCCACCTGATACTGTCGGACGAATCCCCCCACCGAAGCGACCTCGGCGACACCATCCACGCCCTGGAGCCAGTAGCGCAGCGTCCAGTCCTGGAATGAGCGCAGCTGCGAGAGATCGTGCCGCCCGGTCGTGTCCACCAAAGCGTATTCGAACACCCAACCCACCGCGGTGGCATCCGGCCCGAGGGTCGGGTTCACGCCTTCCGGGAGCTTGCCCCGGATCGAGGCTAGGTACTCGAGCACGCGACTGCGCGCCCAGTAGAGGTCGACACCATCCTTGAAGACGACGTAGACGAACGAATCGCCCAGCATCGACAGGCCACGCACGTATTGCACACCGGGGGCGGCGCGCAGCGCGGTCACGATCGGGTAGGTGACCTGATCCTCCACGAGGTCGGGGCTCCGCCCGGCCCACTCGGTGGAAATGATGACCTGCGTGTCCGACAGATCGGGAATGGCGTCCAGCGAAGTATGCAGCGCTGCGTAGATGCCAAAGCCCGTTGCGATCAGGATGCCGGTCAGCGTCAGGACCCGGTTCCTGGCGCACCAACCGATCAGGCGTTCGATCACGATGCGCCTACCATTTCTGTGTGGCCGACTTGAGTTTGCTCTCGGCCGCAACGAGGAAGTTGCCGGATGTCACGACGACATCGCCCGGCTTGAGGCCCGAGAGAACCTCGAAGTAGTCCCCGGCCCTTGCGCCGAGTTCGACGTCGCGCGGAGCCAGGCGACCGCTGCCCACGTCGACGAAGACGATCCGCCGCTCGCCGGTCGGAAGCACCGCGCTTTCGGGCACCGCCAGCCGTCTTCCCAGCATCACCTTGAGCTCGACGTTCACGAACATCCCGGGCTTGAGATCCCCGCGGGGGTTGGGGACCTCGATCCGCACCTGCCCGGTGCGCGTTTCGGGCTCGAGCGTCGGAGAGATGAACGACACATGACCATGGCGCGAGCGCTCGTCGAGGTAGGGGTTCGTCAAGCTCGCCGACAGCCCGGTTCGCAGCAGCGGCAGATCGACCTGATAGATGCTGGCGATGACCCACGCCGGATCGAGCGGCGCGATCTTGTAGAGCACCTGCCCGGCCGTGAAGGGGCTGCCGCGGACCACACTCTTCTCGGTCACGACACCGTTCACCGGAGCGACGATCGGCAGGGCCTCACGCGCCTTGCGCTCGCGGGCGATCTGATGGATCTCAGCAGGCGTGATGTCCCAGAGCTCGAGACGCCGGCGAGCCGCGGTCGCCAGCTCGCTCTCGGGCTGACCATGCAGGGCCATGCTTGAGTCGCCCGAAGAGCGTAGAGCCTCGATGTATTCCTGCTGCGCCGACCACAGCTCCGGGCTGTAAGCGGTGAACAGCACTTCACCCGCGCGCACGGGTCGACCCGTGAAGTCGACGCGCAACTCTCGCACCCAGCCCGAGAACTTGAGTGCCACCTCGGCCTGCCGAGTCTCGTCGTACGCGACTCGTCCCACCGCGCGCACCGTGGTGGAAAGATCCCTGACCTGGACCGGAGCGGTGCGAATGCCGATCTCCTGCCGACGAGCGGCGTCGATGCTGACCGCGCCCGGAGTCGACTCTGTTCCCGCTCCGGAGCCGGGGTGTTCCTGAGCGGTCCCAGCCGTAGGCATTCCCGACATACCGGACATGCCGGCCATTCCGGACATGCTCCCTGCCGGTTGCTCATGTCCGGTGGGCGGCGTGCCGCTGGCGAACGCCAGTCCAGGCGTGCTCGTGCTGATCCGGTAGGCCGCCTCGACGGTGGCGCCGTGCTTGGGTCGCACTCGGATGTTCACGTCCCACTCGCCGTTCATGGCGAGACCGTATTCCGCCTTGAAGGCGCCTCGATTCATCTCCTTGACCTTGCCGCGGCTTTCCATGCGTGGCATAGCGCCCATCGCGGGCATGCTGACCACGACATCGACCACGGCACCGCGCACCGGCATGCCGGCGGCATCCTGAACGACAACGGTGAGGGCGTTGTCCCCCGTGCGGGGTGGATCTGGCGTGTTCGCCACGCCGAGCTGGATTCCGCCCACCGGCCGCATCGGCGCGTTGCCGGCGCGTCCGACTCCGCCCCGGTTCTGACAGGACGCCAGCAGCGCCAGGGCTCCGGCCACAAACAGCGCGGCCACGAGGACCGCGACTGACTTCCCGCGCACTCGGGCACTCATCGTGGATCCTCCTTGCCGGGCGAGATCGCATCGGCCGCAAGCGCCCGCTGGAGTTCGGCCTGCGCTTGATGCGCCATGACCTCCGCCTCGTACAGCTCGAGCCTCGCCTTCGCAAGCGCACGCGTGGCATTCAAAAGGGTGAGGAAGTCGCTCCGGTTCGCTTCGTACGCGCCGCGAATGGCCTTGAGCGAGCGCTCGCTTGCCGGGACGACTGCGCTCCGCATGATCTCGACGTCGTGCAGATCGAGCGCCAGCGAGGCGGATGCCTCTTCGATCCGCTGCTCGATCCGATCGCGAATCGCGAGTCGCTCGTTCTCGGCCCTGGACAACCCTGCCTGCGCTTCGCGTTCGTGCGCGGCGAGCCGCCCGAAGTCGAGCGGCAGACTGAGCGACACGCCCGCGCTCGTGCGGAGTTCCGGCTCGCTCCAGAATCGGTCGTAGACGAGGCCAAAGCCCAGCCCGGGCAGACGCTCGCGATGTGCGAGCGAGAGACTCGCCTGCCGAGCCTTGACGCTGGCCTCTGCGGAGGCGAGCTCGGGCCACCTGGGTTGCAGCCCCGAGCTGAGCCACTGGGTGGTATCAGGTGCCGCGGGCGACGGCAGTTCACGCGGCGGCTCGGGCAGCGGCGTGTTCTGCCTCAGGTGGAGGAATGCGCGCAAGCGCGCGAGGGCCAGCCGGCGCCGTTGCCAGAGCTCGACGCCCTCGTGTTCCAGCATCGCCAGTTCCGTCTCGGCCTGAAGCGGATCGGTCTGTCCGACCGTCCCCGCCGCATACTTCGCGAGCGCCACCTTGCGCGACTCGCCCATGAGCGCGACCAGTTCGCGGTTGGTCTCCTGGCTCCGGCACACGCGGTAGAAGTCGAAGTACGCTCCGCGCACGTCGCGCAGCAGGTCGAGTCGCGCGGTCTCGAGGTCATCGGCCGCGACCTCAGCGTCGGCCCGGGCAGCGCGACGACGCAAGCCACGCTGGCCGAAGAGCGGAAACTGCTGCGTGATCCCGACGCGGTAGGCCGGGTCGACGGCGCGACTGCCGAAGCTCTGCGGTGCCAGCATGCCGTCGAGCATTGGAGCCTCGAGCGCACCCGCCTGCTCGGCGCGTGCTCCCGCCTCGCGCCAGGCTTCGCGCATGGCGGCAAGCGACGGATTGCGCGCGAGCGCGATTCGCTCGACCCACGTCATGCTCAGCGTGGAATCCGGAGGAAGCGAGTCCGCGGCCGCGACCGGAGCCGTGCGAGCGTGAGCCGCGGAGACGAGGCCGAGGAGTACCAGTAGACCCCGCCCAAGCAGGAATCGACCTCGGCCGAGAAGATGAGAAGTCATGCGACGCGAACCTCCCTATAACGGGTGAGCAGCCCTGCCTGAGCCACAACGGGATCAGGTGGAAACGACGGGCCGAACGCGGTCGAGCCCCACGCGGGCAGAGACAGCCAGCGTCGAGCGACCGAGGTTCTCGTCTAGAGTCGGAGGATGTCGGAGAGGTAGCCGGAGGTGGGAGTGCGAGGGGCTGTTCGCGGGAGTGCGCACGCGTTCAGGTCGCGATCCGGCGCAACCGAGAGGCCGAACCTCGCGTCCGGCGGCAGCAGCGACGCCCGCGCCAGGCTCGGTCCCTTGATCTGGCCAGGCGTGAGCTCGGCGTTCGCAGCGGACTCCCCCGCCACGAACTTGCAGCAACTGCTTCCGACAGCAGGACCAGTCTGCTCGGCCGCTGCATGACCGTGGCAGCGCGGGCAGGCGGCACCTGCCGTTGCCATTCCGAGCGTGCACTCGAACTGGCCCATGGTTCTGCCCGGCAGCAAAAGCAGCATCGCTACCATCAGAACCCATGACACCATCGTTCGTGAAGCGCGCATGACTTGGTCACCTGTTCTCGGATGGACGGGAGCGTCCAAGCAACTACGATCTGGCAGGCTCTCGCGTGACGCAAGTTGATTCCCATCGGCCCGCTCGAACCCCACTCGATCAGCCGCGTCGGAGGCGGTTCCTGACAGAGCCCTGACGCAGGGGGGGGTTGATACCTTTGTCGGCATTGTCGCGGTGGGTCTTGGGAGCACCTCCAACGGCGGGTGAACTCCACCAATTCAGCGGAGTCGATCACTCGACCTCAGCTCCGCGAGTAGCACGCACTTCGCCTTGAGCGGTTCACGGTCGGCCGGAAGCTGCTCGAGGCGCTCGTAGGGATTGCGGCTGGCGTCGCAGCCGGCGGCGTTCCGGTGCGCGGTTTCGGAATCGACTGCATCATCGAGTGCGCATCCGCACGCGACGCTGACCTAAGCGCTCTTGGCCCGCGAAAGTTCCACGGCGCGTCGAGTCAGGTCCAGCGCCTCGTCCACCTCGGTGGCCGTGATGTCGAGCGGCGGCCGGAAGCGAAGCGACAAGTGGCCGCAGCCCAGGATCATGAGCCCCAGCTCGTACGCCTTGTCCATGGCGCGGTTGCGCGTGTCCGTGTCGGGTAGGTCCACGGCGCACATGAGCCCCCGGCCGCGCACATTCGAGAGCACGTCAGGCATCTCGGCCTGCATGCGTTCGAGCTGTGCCTTGAGGTGGGCGCCCACGCGCGCAGCGTTCTCGACCAGCTGCTCCTCCTCGATGATCTCGAGGTAGCGCTGGCAGCGCACCATGTCCACCAGGTTGCCGCCCCAAGTGGAGTTCACTCGGCTCGACACCTTGAACACGTTCTCCGGCTCCTCGTCGATCCGCCCTCCGGCCAGCATGCCGCACACCTGCATCTTCTTGCCGAACGCCACGAGGTCGGGCTTCACCCCCAATGCCTCGTGCGCCCAGAACGTTCCCGTCAGTCCAACACCCGTCTGCACCTCATCGAAGATGAGCAGTGCGTCGTGCTCGTGGGCCACCGCCTTCAGTGCCGCGAGGTACTCGGGGCGGAAGTGATGGTCGCCGCCCTCGGCCTGGATGGGCTCCAGGCAGATCGCGGCGATGTCGTCCTTGCGCTCGGCGAACGCGCGGCGGATCTCGGCCAGTGACTCCGCCTCGGCCATCTGCACGCGGGCGAGTTCTGCGGCGTCGACTGGGAAGCGCAGGTACGGGTTCGACACGCGCGGCCAATCGAGCTTGGCGTAGTACTGGTACTTGCGCGGGTCAGCCGTGTTGGTCATGGACACGGTGTAGCCCGACCGCCCATGGAACGCGTCGCGAAAGTGCAGGATCTGGTGGCCCTTCTCGACCTTCACACCCTTGCGGAAGTTCTGGCGCACCTTCCAGTCCATGGCGGCCTTCAAGGCGTTCTCCACGCCCAGCGCGCCGCCAGCCACGAAGAACGAGTGCGGCAGCCACGGGCGCATGGCGACGCGCCCGAACACTTCCACGAACTCGGCGAACTCCGTGGTGTAGATGTCGGAGTTCGTGGGGTTGACGAGTGCCGCGCGCGTGAGCTTGGCGAGGAACTCGGGGTCCTTTGTCTTCGGATGATTGAACCCGATCGGCAATGTGGCGAAGAACGAGAACAGGTCCAGGTATTCGCGACCGGTGCGCGCATCGTGCAGGCGCCGGCCGTGACTCTTGTCCAGGTCGAGCACCATGTCGTATCCGTCCGCCAGCATGTGGCGGCCGAGCGTGGCGTGAACCGCGGCGGGTGCGATGTGCGGTGTTCTCATGCGTCCTCTCCCCTGCCCCGCGCCAGCGCCGGGCTCGACACGATCGTCTCGACGTACGACTCTTCCTTCACGGTGGACAGCACCATCACGGTGCGCGTCTGGCGCACCCCCTCCTGTCCCGAGAGTTGTTCGAGCAGGAGCGTTTGCAACGACGGCATATCGGCGACGCGAGCCTTCAAGAGCAGCGAGAACTCACCGGTGATGTGGTGGCACTCCTGCACGGCGTCCAGCTTCTTGACGCGTTCGACGAAGCCGCGCTCGAAGCGCGGGTGTTCGAAGAACACCTCGATGTACGCGCACACGTGGGCGCCCACCGCGGCGGGATCCACCACCGCGGTCCAGCGCCGGATGATTCCCGCGGTCTCGAGCTTCTTGATGCGCTCGTGAACCGCGGCGGTCGAGAGCCCCACCCGCTTGCCGATCTCGGCCTGCGCGAGCGAAGCGTCCTTCTGGACCAACGCCAGGATGCGGCGGTCGGTGCCGTCGAGTTCCCGCGAGATGGCGACTCTCTTGACCATGTCTCAAGTATATTTTCGGCGCTTCTTGATTGCAACTGAATCTTTTCTTGTAACACGCTGGAATCGCCGACTATTGTCCGGACGGCTCCCCGACGGGCATCGTACCGCCCTGCCCCCGGCGAGGATGCTGGGGCGCAGGCTCCGGAGAGCGCCTGCCGATGACGCTCGCGAGGGGCTCCCAGCGGACGTCCCGGTCGGAGGGATCGTGGGAGTTGCGACAGTTCACAGGGGACGGGTCGCCGGGGGTCTCGCCCGCCGAAACGCGAGCGGCTCGTGGATCGCCTTGGCGTGCGCGTGGCTCGCCAGCGCCTGCTCCGCGGCGCCCGCTCACCCGTCCACACCCGCGAGCCCGCCGCTTGCCGCGAGCCGGGCCACAGCGGTGCCCGCTTCGCCAGATGACTCGCTCTCCACGGTGCTCCGCGACTACTCGCGCGCGGCGTTCACGGGCTACGCCGAGACAGTCGACAGCCTTGAGACGCTCCAGCGCGCGGTCGCCGAGTTGCTCGCACGTCCGACGCGCGAGTCGCTCGACCGCGCGCGCGCGGCGTGGATCGCGTGCCGCGACCCCTATTCGCGAACCGAGGCGTTTCGCTTCTCGGGCGGTCCGATCGACGGGCTCGATCCCGTGCGCGGCTCCAGCGGGCCCGAGGGCCGCATCAACGCGTGGCCGATCGACGAGGCGTTCCTCGACTACGTTCTCCAGCAACCCGACGCGGGTCTCATCTCCGATCGCCGCGTGCCCATCGACGAACCATCGCTCGTGAGCCGCAACGCGGCTGCGGATGATGACCAGGTCACGCTCGGCTACCACGCGATCGAGTTCCTGCTCTGGGGCCAGGACCGCTCCCGGGATGGCCCCGGCGCGCGCCCGTCCACGGACTACCTGCCGGGGGACCCCATCCGTGAACGTCGCCGAGCCTGCCTCGCGCTCATCGTGGAGTTGCTGCTGCGCGACCTGCGCGGCGTGCGCGACGCGTGGGATCCCGCGCAGGGCGCGGCTGCGCGCAGATTCCTCGCGACTGACGCGAAGCTGGCCCTCGGCCGCGCCCTCTCCGGTCCGGCCACCCTGGCGGCGTTCGAGCTCGCCTCCGAGCGGCTCGGCATCCCGCTCGCGAGCGGCGAGCAGGAGGACGAGCAGAGCTGCTTCAGCGACAACACGCACCGCGATATCGCCGCTGACATCGAAGGCATCGGGCGTGTGCTCGAGGGGCGTGGCGGGGCGCGCGGCCTGCTCGCGGCGCTCGACGCGGCGCATGCGGCCGACGTGCGGGAACGCCTTGCGCACGCGCGCCGGCTCGCCGCGCGCATCTCCGCGCCGTTCGACCAGGTGATCGTGTCGCCGCCGGAGGATCCGCGACGCCGCGTGCCCGAGGCGCTGGTCGGCGAACTGATCGGACTCGCGGGAGCGATCCAGCGCGCGGGCACCGACGCGGGTGTGCACGTCGTGATCGGTGGCGGATGATGCGCCGCATCGCGATCCTGGTGGTGACGGCCTACGCGATTGCCGGCGTGGCGGCGGCGGACCTGGTCAGGCCCGCCGCGGACGTCGAGCTGCTGCTCGCGCGCTCGGGCGGCGACGCCACCACGGAGGTCCAGACGGGCAGCGCGTTCACGCAGCACCCCGAGACGCTCGAGGGGCAAGCGCTCGGCCAGTTCGCGCGCGGGAATCGCATCTTCAGCACGCCGTGGATCGAGGCCCCGGCCTCGGTGACGCACTTCGACGGACTGGGCCCGTTCTACACCCGACGATCCTGTTCGGGATGCCACGTGCACGACGGCCGTGGCCGGCCGCCCGCAGGACCCGACGACTCCGCGGCGACGATCGTCGTGAAGCTCGGCCGCCCCAGTCCCTCGGGCGGGAGACTCCCCGACGCGCGGTACGGAGGCGTGTTGAGCGAGCGCGCCGTCGGCGGCCTCGCCGCCGAGGGCCGGGTCGTCGTGGAGTGGGACGAGATCGAGCACGCGTACCCAGACGGTGCCCGGGTGGCGCTCCGGCGGCCGCGGATCCGGGTCGCCGATCTCGGCTACGGCCCACTCGCGGCGGACACGCGGCTCTCGCTCCGCATCCCGCCCGCTGTGTTCGGCGCGGGACTGCTCGAAGCCGTACCCGACTCGCTGCTCGCGGCCCTCGCCGATTCCGCGGATGCCGACGGCGATGGCGTCTCGGGTCGGGTCGCGTGGCTCCCACGCGGCACCTCAGCACACCGGCGCGCCGGCCGATTTGGATGGAAGGCCGCGCAGCGCTCGGTCGCGGACCAGGTGGCGACAGCGTTGAACGAGGACATGGGGATCACCACGCCGTCGCGCCCGCGCACCGAGATCACCGCGGTCGAGCGCGCGGCGCGCTCCCGCCCCAGCGGCGGCCATCCCGAACTTAAGGGCGCCGCATTGGAGGCACTCGTGAACTACTGCCGGTGGCTTGCAGTCCCGGTGCGGCGCGGTCTCGAAGACGCCGCAGTCCGCCGCGGCGCGCATTGTTTCCTCGACTCCGGTTGCGCGAGCTGCCACATCCCGACGCTCACGACCGGCGCCGCCGACCAGCCGGCGATCGGCCGGCAGGTGATCCATCCCTACACTGATATCCTGCTCCACGACATGGGGCCCGAGCTCGCGGATGGGATGCCGGAGGCCGTGGCCAGTGACGCGGAATGGCGCACGCCCCCGCTCTGGGGCCTCGGTCTCGCCGAGACCGTGAACGGCCGCCGCTTCCTCCTCCACGACGGCCGCGCCCGGACGCTCGAGGAGGCGATCCTGTGGCATGGTGGCGAGGGATCGCGGAGCCGCGAAGCGTTCCACGCGCTCCGCGTGACGGAGCGTCGCGACCTCGTCCAGTTCCTCGAGTCCCTCTAGGCAGACAGGAGCCCTCATGAACCGTTGGATCCGAACGAATGTGATGACGCTGGTGTCGTTGCTCGCGGCAGCGCCGGCGATCGCGGCCGAGGCGGTTCCGCCCGATGCGCTCAGCGTGTTGGAACGGACGGAGAGCGCGCTAGAACGCCTCGCCGCGCGCGTCGCCCCGGCCGTCGTCAACATTCGGCGGTTCGTGCGCGACGATGCGTGGTGGGCGAGCCAGCAGGCCGCGAAGCCCACCTCCGGCTGGCAAGTGGTTCCGACTGGCGACCAGGTCCATCCGCAGCACCGGCCGCTCCCGGGCGCGAGCGGATTCTTCCTCTCGGCGGACGGCTACATCCTGACGCTCCGGCGCGTGGTGGTGGATCCGAAGTCGGGCGAGGTCGCGCCGTTCGTGGACGTCGAGTGGCAGAACCAGTCCCGCACCGCCCAGGTGGTGAGTCTCGAGCCCACGCTCGACCTCGCGATCCTCAAGGTCGAGTGGCCGGACCCGCTGCCCTTCCTGCACTTCGGAGACAGCGGCAAGTCGCCCGCGGGCCATTGGGCGATCGCGTTCGGGGACCCCGACGGTTCCGAGCGCACGATGGTTCCGGGCTTCGTCGCGGTCTCTCCCGCGCGCGAGTGTTACCAGGACGACATGAGCGCGACCTACATGCAAACCTCCGTGGCGGTTCCGGACGGCGCGCTCGGCGGTCCGCTCGTCAATCTTCGCGGTGAGGTGATCGGCGTGAACGCGCGGCGCGCGGTGACGGGCGCCGACAGCCTGGTTCCCGCGGGATCGGGCTTCGCGCTGCCCTCCAACATCGCGAGCGCGATCTTCCAGGCGATGCTCATGCGCGAGAGCCTGGAGTCCCCGTGGCTCGGGATCTCCGTGCTCGCGCCGAACGACACGCTCCGAAAGAAGCTCGGCACCCCGATCTCCGGGATCTACATCGACAACGTGTTCGATCCGAGTCCCGCTTCGAAGCTGGGCATCCGCGTCGGGGACGTGCTCCGCTCGATGGATGACCAGCCGATCGTGACCGTCTACGACTTCCAGCGCATCCTCTACGAGCTCGGCGCGGGATCGCGTGTGCGTCTGGGGATCGTGCGCGACCGGAAGCGGCTGGAGCTCTTGGCGACGATCGAGCGCCGGCCCGCGGACGCCGTGACGCACTGAGACCTGCCGGGCGGGTTCGTCAGGGCCGGCCGGCGAATCCCAGCATGCGGATCATCGCCTGGAACCGGGGTTGCTCGCGGAGTGGGTCCAGCGCGGGGTCCACGCCGAGGAAGGCGACCTCGTCCGTCCGCTCGCGGACCGCGCGCTCCAGCAGGTCGAGCGCGGTGGACATCTCGCCAAGCCCCACATGCACGAGCGCGAGCGAATACGGCTGCACGTAGCGTGAGGACTGCAGGGCGTGCAGGCTGTCCAGTACGGCGAGCGCCTCTCGCCTGCGACCGCTGATGCCGTAGGCGTACCCCAGCCAGCCCAGCGGGAACGGGTTCGCCGGTTCGAGCTGGGTCGCCTCGCGGATGTTCTCGATACCCTTCTCACGATTGCCTCGGAAGAATTGAGCCTGACCGAGAAGCAGTCGCGGCATGTGGCCCGTCGAATCGCGCTGCACTACTGCCGAAGCCATGGCGGCCGCATCGTCCCAACGGCGACCTTCGAACAACGGCCAGATCGACATGGTCGCCGTCAATGGCGAGAGCGGGTCGATCTCGCGTGCATGCTCGAACTCGCGGCTCGCCTCATCGAATCGTCCCAACAATGTGAGCAGCGCGCCGTAGTTCTGGTGAGCCGTCCCTTCGTTCGGATTGAGCTCGATAGCGAGGCGGTAGGAGTGCTCCGCCGCGGCCCAGTCCCACTCGAACGCCATCTGCGCGTAGCCCAGCGCCGCGTGTGCGGCGGCGTTCTCGGGTTCGAGGCGTAGCGCACTCGCGAGCGCGGCACGCGCCCGTGGCGCCGCCGCAGTGGGGTCCATGTACATGCCGGACATGTACTCGTATGTCATCGCCAGGCCGACGTGGGCGGGCGCGTAGGTCGAGTCTTTCGCGATCGCTTCTTCGAAACTCGCCACCGCCGCATGGAAGCTCCCCGGGGACTGGCGATTGAACTCGGCGACCCCGCGCACGTAGGCCTCGAATGCCGCTGGGTCCAGGCGGCGAGAGGCGACGATGCGCGTGCGCTCCGCGGGTGTTAGTCGCACTCGGACGTTCTCCACCACCGCTGCGGCTACTTCGCTCTGCAGACTCAAGACGTCGCGCAGCTCCTTCTGATAGCTCTGGGCCCATAGATGGCGATCGCTCCGCGCCTCGATCAGTTGCGCACTGATGCGCACCATGTCGCCGGCACGAAGCACGCTCCCCTCGACGATCATGTTCACACCCAGCTCGCGCGCGATCTCACGCAGCGAATGCTTAGTGCCCTTGAGACGCATCACCGATGTTCGCGAGATCACCCTCAGCGCACCCACCTGGGCCAGGCGGGTGATGAGCTCGTCGGTCATCCCGTCCACGAAGTTCTCCTGCCCGGAGTCACCGGACAGGTTCGCCAATGGCAGCACCGCGAGTGAGTTGCTGGCCGCCGGCGCGCCTCCGAGCATGCGCGTGCGGAGTCCACCCGCGTCGAACAGAAGCAGCACGCCGGTCACCACGATCAGGAGCGCCACGCCCGCGAGCGGACCGAACGCCGCGGAGCGCGGACGCGCAGGTTGGCGCGGGGGCATGGTGTCTCGCGTGCGCACCGCGACCGTCTCGGAGCCTTGCGCAAGCGGGTGGAGGTCCGCCGCCAGTGCACGCGCCGATTGGTAGCGGTGACGTGGCGATTTCTCGAGGCACTTTATGATGATGCGCTCCAGTTCGGGTCCTACATCCGCACCAAGTGACGAAGGCGGCGCAGGCGCCTCGTTCAGCACCGCGAGCATGGTCGCCTCAGGCGTGTGGCGCGCGAACGGCGATTGCCCGCAGGACAGCTCGTGGAGCACGGCGCCCACTGCGTGCAGGTCCGAACGCTCGTCGAGCGACTCGCCTCGCAACTGCTCCGGCGACATGTAGGGCAGGGTGCCGGCGATGCTCCCGAACCCTGGTGCGGTCACGGTAGCGATCGGTTCTCCCTCTCCCGGCAGCGCACGCGCAAGGCCGAAGTCGATGAGCTTGAGCTGGCCGCCCTCCGTGAGCCGGAGGTTCTGCGGTTTTATGTCACGATGCAGCACACCGCTGGCATGCGCCGCAGCCAGTCCCTCGGCGAGCTGCTCGCCGAGCCGCGCGATTTCCGGTTCGCCGGCCTTTCCACGTCGGATGCGTTCGTCGAGCCCCTCACCCGGAATCAACTCCATGACCAGGAAGTCCACGCCGTCCTGGGAATCGAAATCGTGGATCACGCCGACGTTCGGGTGCTGCAGTCGAGAGAGCGCAAGGGCTTCCGTGCGGAACCGGCGCCGAGCGTCCTCGGCACCCAGCGATCCCGCAGGCAGCACCTTCACCGCGACCTCGCGCTCTAGGTGCTCGTCGTGCGCGCGATACACGACACCCATTCCGCCCGCGCCAAGCGGGGCGATGATTCGGTAGTGACCGAGCCGGCGGCCGATCATGCGAGCGAGACTCCCGGAAAGGTGCGAGCGAAACTCGTCCCGCGTGAGCATATACCCGGCTCGCGAGCAGAGCATGCACTGGGTCGATGGGCGTAGGAGTACGACCGTGGGCTTGCCATGGCGGTGGGTCGTTCAGCGAACCAACCCCGGCTCCCGGCGTCGTGCTAGTGTCCGCCTCGATGATCTTCGCCCTCGACCTCGAAGGCGTCCTGGCCCCCGAGATCTGGCCCGTGCTCGGCGCTCATTTCGGTGTACCGGAGTTCTCGCTCACCACGCGCGACATCGGCGACTTCGACGAGCTCATGCGCAAGCGGGTCACTGCCGCCGCGCGCGCGCGTCTCACGCTGCCCGACCTGCAGCGGCTTGCGCACGCGGTCGAGCCCTACCTTGGCGCGCGCGAGTTCCTAGGCCGCCTCCGCACGCTCGGGAACGTCGTCATCATCTCGGACACGTTCCACGAGTTCAGCGAGCCGCTCGCCGCCAAGCTCGGTCACGCCTCGCTGTTCGCCAACCGCTTCGAGCTGGACACCGAAGGGCGTATCACGGGATTCAAGCTCCGTATCCGTGGCCAGAAGGAGCGCATCGTGTCGGGCTTCAAGAGCGCGGGCTACAAGGTGGCCGCGATGGGCGACTCGCTCAACGACCTGTCGCTCCTGAAGAGCTGCGACTTCCCAGTGCTCTACCGCCCGGTGGAAGCACTCGCGCGTGAGTTCCCGGGCGAGACACCCGTCTTGAACCTGGACGACGCGCTCCTCAAACTCGAGGAAGCGAAGCGCCAGGTGGACGAGAACGGCACGAACGGGTCATGAGCGAACCGATCCCACCCACCGGTCCCGAGCTCACGCGGGGCGTGGCGCTGGGCGACATCCCCAACGGCGGATTCCTAGTGGGACAGGTGGCGGGCGAGCCGGTGCTGCTCGTGCGTCATGGCGAGGAGGTGTTCGCCGTGGCCGCCGCTTGCGGCCACTGGGGCGCGCCGCTCGCCGATGGCATTGTGGTGGGCTCCGAGGTCCGCTGCCCGTGGCATCACGCGTGTTTCGACGCCGGGACGGGCGAGGCAGTCGGGCCGCCGTCCCCTCGCGACATCGCGACCTGGGAGATCCACCGAGAAGGCGATCGCGTTGTTGTGGGGGCCAAGCGCCCGATCGGTGTCTCGCGCTCGGTGCGCGGTGGGCCGGCATCCGTGGTCATGGTCGGCGCGGGTGGAGCGGCGGACGCAGCGGCTGACGCGCTGCGACGCGAAGGCTATCGAGGTCCCATCACGCTCATCGGGCGTGACGCCGAAACGCTCCCCATGGACCGGCCGAACCTGTCTAAGGATTATCTCTCGGGCGTCGCGCCAGAGGAGTGGCTTCCTGTGCGAACGGCGGAATTCTACGGCGAGCACGACCTCACGCTGATCACGGGCGTCGAGGTGACGCGGATCGAACCCGCAGCGCATCGCGTGGCGCTCGCCGATGGCCGTTCGCTCGAGTACGGAGCACTGCTGCTGGCCACGGGTGCAGCACCGATCCGCCTCGACCTGCCCGGAGCGTCGCTCCCGCACGTTTTCACGCTTCGCACGCTGCCCGAGACGCGCGGCATCCTCTCGCGCATCGCTCCGGACCGGCCCGCCGTCGTGATCGGTGCCAGTTTCATCGGGCTCGAGGCCGCGGCGTCGCTCCGCCAGCGAGGCATGGAAGTGAGCGTGGTCGCGCCCGATGCGCGGCCGCTCGAGCGCGTGCTGGGGGCCGAGTTGGGCGATTTCGTGCGGGCGCTCCACGAGGGACGGGGCGTGCGGTTCCACCTTGGAAGAAAGCCCGCGGCCATCGCGGCCGACCGCGTCACGCTCGACGACGGCACCGTCCTGCCTGCCGAGTTGGTGGTAATGGGCGTGGGCGTGCGGCCCTTGACGGCGCTGGCCGAGAGCGCGGGACTCAAGGTAGACCGCGGCGTGGTGGTGGACGAGTTCCTGCGCACGAGCGCCCCCGACGTGTGGGCCGCGGGCGATATCGCTCGCTATCCGGTCCCGGGCGGAAGCCAGCGCATCGAGCACTGGGTGGTGGCGCAGCAGCAGGGCCAAGTCGCAGCGCGCAACATGCTTGGCAAGCGTGAAGCCTTTCGCGCGGTGCCGTTCTTCTGGAGCTCGCACTACGACGTGCAGATCAATTACGTCGGTCACGCGGAGCGCTGGGACACGATCGAGGTGGCGGGCAGCATCGCCGGCCGCGACGCGGTGGTGGCGTATCGCGACGGCGGGCGTATCGCCGCCATCGCCACGATCTTCCGCGATCGTGACAGCCTGCTCGCGGAAGAAGCATTCGCGCGCGACGACCAGGCCGCGCTCGAGCGCCTGCTCAGCTCTGCGCGGCTCCAACGAGCCGAAGCGTAGTCCGCGACTAGAGCCCGCGCGCCCACGCGAGCAGCGTCGTGCGATCCGTGAGGTTGTCGAGCAACAGGTCCGGCGCGTGTTCGCGCAGCTCCTCGCGCGATTGGGATCCCGTCGCGACCGCTACCGCGTGCGCGCCTGCGGCGCGGGCACAGGCCACGTCGTGCTCGGTGTCGCCCACCACAATGCAGCGACCCGGGGGCACGCCGTGGCGCTCCGTGGCGCGCGCCACGGCGAGGCGGGCGATGGCATTCCGGTCCGCCCCCTCCTCGCCGAACGCACCCCATTCGAAGCAATCGCGGATGCCGAACGACGCGAGCTTCACGTGCGCCATGGGCGTCACGTTCCCAGTGAGCAGCGCGCGCGTCCACGAGAGCACCGTCGCCAGCTCGTCGAGCAGCTCACGAACGCCCGGGAGGAGGCCGCCTCGCGGCGGATCCATGAGTCGGCGCATGTGCTCGGCGGTCCCCTCCCAGAACTGCGCCCGCTCGCCATTCCGGAACTCGACCCCGTGCTTGGCGAGGATGTCGTCCACGATGAGCGTGTCCGTGCGGCCGGCGAACGGGATGCTCTTCAAGTCGTCGTCGATGCCGAACCGGTCGCGGAACGCGAGCGCCAGGGCCTCTCTGCCGGCGCCCTTGGTGAGCAGCAGCGTGCCGTCCACATCGAACAGCCAGATGAGCGGTGCGGGTGCGCGAGTCATGGAGGGAGCAGAGTAGCGGATGCGGTGTAGAGACGTGCGTCGGATGCCTGCGTCACGCACGCGCGCCGCGGGCGCGGGCTCCGCCGCTGGACGGCACCGCGTGCCGGTGCTTCTCTCCTTTGAAACGTACCCTTCCGCGCAGGCCGCGCGGCCCGTGCACCCCGTGAGGCAGGCCCCAGACTGTTGAGCGACGCCACGCCGCAAACTTCAGCCTCGCGCGAGCGTCCCGCGCTCGCGGCCGCCCGCCGCCTGCATGCCCACATCTCCTCGCGCCACCTCCACGGCGGCCAGCTCGCGGGCGCGGACCAGGGGGTGCGCTGGAACATCCGACTCGGGCGCTTCGTGAAGAGCTATCTGCCGATGCTGCGTCCGGTCGAGCGCCACTACTTCGTCCAGGGACAGGCGTACTGGGCGCTGGCGTCGTGGACGCTCGGCGACCTGACGGGCGATGCCACGCACCACGCCGCGGCGCGCGCCGCAACGCGCACGATCCAGCAGACGCAGCGACCGGACGGCGCGTGGGACTACCCGTTGCCGGAGCGCCAGCACCTCATCGCGACGGTCGAGGGCGACTTCGGTGCGGTCGCAATGCTCGAGGGCCATCGCCACGAAGGCGACGCCGCCTGGCTCGCGGGTGCGAAGCGCTGGCACGACTACGTCGAGCGCGAGATCGGTTACCAGTCGCATGCTGGCGGACTGTGCGTGAACTACTTCCAGAAGCCGCGCGGGTTGGTGCCGAACAACACGTGCGAGTGGATCTGGGTGCTCGGCATGCTCGCGCGCGCGACCGGCGACACCCGCTATCTCGAGCGCGTGCCGGCGCTGCTCACGTTCCTCGAAGCGGTGCAGCTCCCGAGCGGCGAGCTCCCCTACGAGCTCGCGGGCGGCAGCGAACCGCGCACACGGCTCCACTACCTCTGTTTCCAGTACAACGCGTTCCAGTGCATGAAGCTCGCCTGGTACGCGCACGACCACGGCGACGCCCGCGCGCGGAGGCTGGCCGAGCGGGTCTCGGACTTCCTTGCGACCGGCGTGCTTGCGTCCGGAGCGGTGCGAGCGTCGTGCACGAGCGTGCTGCCGGAGGTCATCTACTACGCGGACGCGGTCGCGATGGCGCTGCACGCGGCGAGTGACGAGGGCTGGCGCGACCACCGTGCGCTCGCGGACCGCGCGTTCCGCTGGGTGATCGCGCAGCAGAACGCCGACGGCGGGTTCCCCCGCTTCTCACGTGGCGACTACTTCCTGCTCTCGGACCGCAACGAGTACCCGCGCTATCTCGCGATGACGCTGTTCCACCTTGCCGAGCGGGCGCGTGACCCGCGGCCGCTCGCGTGAGCCCCGCATGAAGGTGCTCGTCGTCACGAACATGTGGCCTTCGCCGGAGCGACCGCACTGGGGTGCGTTCGTGAAGTCCCAGGCGGACTCGCTCGCGAAGGCCGGCTGCGAGAACGTGCTCTACGAGATCCGCGGCTGGCGTTCGTCCCGCGAATACGCGAAGGCCCTGCTCGAGCTGCCGCGGGTCGCGCGCGAGTCCGGCGCGGAGCTCGTGCACGCGCACTACGGGCTCTCGGGTGCGGCCGCGATACGCGTGGACCTCCCGCTCGTCGTCTCGTTCTGCGGCGATGACCTGCTCGGCCGGCCGCTCGCGGACGGTCGCTCGACGTGGAAGAGCCGCGCCCTGATCCCGGTCGCGCGCATGGCCGCGCGACGCGCGGACGGCGTCATCGTGAAGACCGAGGAGATGCGCCGCGTGATCTCCGAGATCCCGAGTGTGCACGTCATCCCGAATGGCGTGGACCTCAGCCGGTTCGTGCCCGAGCCGCGGGCCGCGGCCCGCGCGGCGCTCGGCTGGCGTCCGCAAGGCGTCGTCCTGCTGTTCGCCGCGGACCCCGCGGAGCCGCGTAAGAACTGGCCGCTCGCGGAGGCCACGCGCGCGGCGCTCACGGCCCGCGGGCTCGACGTGCGCCTCGAGGCGGTGCACGGACGACCGCAATCCGACATGGTCCGCGCCATGAACGCCGCCGACGTGCTCCTCCTCCCCTCGTTCCACGAGGGCTCGCCGAAC
>JAHFBW010000033.1 GCA_023249845.1 Candidatus Eiseniibacteriota bacterium | reverse complement strand
GCTTGCGACATCGATCTCCTGGACCGTGAACGGCGCCGGCGGCTCGAGCCACGCAGTCATCCAGCGCGCGCGCGCGGCGGGCTGCACGACATGCGGCGACAGCTCGAAGCCCATCGCCACCACGGGCGCTTCGCAGCCCTGCCCCAGCGCGCCGATCCGGCCGACACCCGGCACATCGAGGAGCGGCGAATCCGAGCGGAGCCGCACGTCATCGGCCGAGAGATCGCAGAACTGAGGATCGACCGAGACGTCCGTTGGCGAACTTGGCTCTCCCGATGCCGGGAACCAGTTGTTGTGCGAGATGAGGAGCGGATCGGAGTCGGACGCAGACAGGGCCTCGCATGCGTACACGAGATTGTTGGCGATCGTGCTGCCAGGGAGGTACGAGATCGTGATCCCGGGGCCGCTGCAGGCGTAGACCGTGTTCCCGCGCACGCTCATGGTCGCCGGCGCCAGGCCAGGTAGCCACAACCCCCCATATGGGTTCGTCAGGCGGATCCCGGCGAGGTCGCAGCGCCCGACGACGTTGTCCTCGACGACCCCAGCTCCCTCCCCCTGATCGACATCGATCCCTGGGCCGCGGCAGTCGAGCACGAAGTTTCCGCGCACCGTGCCGCTTCCGTGGACCTTGATACCGAAACCACCGCAATGGGCGATCTGGTTGCGCTCGAGATACGAATGCCCATTGCCCCTGGATTCGATGTCGATGCCCCAACCTTGGCAGCCCTCGATGTCGTTCCCCTCGAAACGAACGTCGCCCTCCTCTAGGTGGGCCTGGAAGGCGGCGCCTCCACGGACTCGATTCCGCGCCACCAGCGTGCGTCCGCCCCCGACGCGAAGAGCCCAAACCGGGACGTTCTCGAACCGATTGTCGAGGACGAACGTGCCATCCGGCGCGTTGATACCGACTGGGCCGTAGACGGTGCACGAGTCCACCGTTGCGACCAGGCCGCTCATGATGACGCTCTGGAAGAGAAGGCAGCGAGTGAGCCTCAGCGTGTCCGGAGCACGGCCGCCGGCGCTGAGACCCCGATCGAAGCGACAACCCGCGAAAAGAAAATGGTCGGGACCGAAAGAGATCACGTTCACATACCAGGTGAAATGCAGGCCGATGAACGCGTACCCATCGCCTCTCCCGGTGACACTCAGTCCCGCGATCTCTGGCATACGATCCGATCCGTCGAGCGGCGGGATCGCCTGGATGACCATCCTGCGATAGCGGATCCGGACCCACTCCGGATAGCTTCCGCCGCGCACCAGCAGTGTCTCCGCCATCACCGGTTCTTCCACGACGTTGTCCACCGCCGCCTGGATCGTCGGGAAGTCGTCCGGGACGATCGTCGTGCGCGCGTGCGCCGGACCGGCGCTGAGTAGGAGCAGCGCGAGCAGCAAGGCGCCGCAATCGAGCCGAGGTGGGGAGATGGATCCGCGTTCGCGGTCCAATTGGACTCCTGCCGCCCGGGAATCGGCGGACGCGTAGAGCGTGCGCGTCGTGGGAAGGCGCCTCGTGGCGCGGAGTGCGGCGCGGCCGTGCGCGGGGCGGTGGCGACCGCCAGGGTGCCTGCCACGAGAATGCCACTTCCGCTCGCCGCACCAAAGGGTCAATCACACATGACGAGACCGCCGCCCTTGATCGAGGCGACGGTCATGCGTTCCGCCCAATGAAACCTGGTTCAATCCTCCCGCGGCGGCTCCGGCGAGGGGGGCGGCGCAGGGGCCTCTGGCGCCTGGTAGCGGCGCGCCAGGCGGCGGGCTTCCTCATAGCTCCGGCGCGCGCTCGACCGGAGCGAACGCAGGCTGTCGAGCATCGCGCGCTGCTTGGTGAGCGCCTTCAGCACCTCTTCCTGGGACGCCAGCCGGATCAAGCCGCCGAACGACTCCAGCTCCAGTTCGGGCACCGCCGGCGTGGGGGCCATCTGCGGCGGCCGTGGCGCGCGTGGCGCACGCGGCACACGCGGAAGAAGTGGCGTGCCCGGCATCGCCGTCAGCTCCGGCACCTCGGGCGTCGCGACGCCATCTCTGAACATGAACCGCATCGCGCGGCCCTTCGCGCGCGGCGCCGGATTCGGCACCGGCATGGAGGACTCGACCTGGCCCTGGAACGAAGCCAGCGTCACGTTGACGTTCTGGTCGGTCGGCACGGGCACGATGAGGCGGCCGTTGTGCGACGAGAACGCGTAGCGGCCGCGCGGCCGGTAGCCGGAGGCGAAGTAGACGCGGCCGTTCACCGTGCTCGCGTCCACGTCCATCGACTCCACCTTCTCGAGCTGGATGTCACCGTTGATGGTCTGCGCCTCGACCGGGCCCACGACGCGAACGAGTCGCACGACGCTGTTCACTGAGCCCACGGTGACGTGGCCGCTCACGTCGGTGACGTGCACCTCGCCCTCGATCGAGTTGGCTTCGAGCGGGCCATGGCAGCCGACAATGATGACATCGCCGCGCATGGACTGGGCACGCAGGGACGAGCGCAATCCCGTCACTTCGATCTCGCTCTCGATGCCCGAGAGTTCGAGCGGCAGCCACGCCGGCACGGTGAGCTTCCACTCCACCTCGGCGGGCGAGCGCTGCTTGGAGCCCACGCCGAGCTTGATGACGGCGTTGCGCATCTCGGTCACGAGCTTATCGGACCGGTCGTGCTCGGCCTCGATGCGCACTTCGTTGCGGTCCCATGTGACGACCCGGATGTCGCCGGCGAGGTTCGCGAGCGAGAGAGTCATGCCGGGCCCGACGCGCAGTAAGGTGTCGGTGCGCGCGGCTCGCCGGATGCGGCGGATCTGCACCGGCTCGACCCACTGCGTCCATTCGAGAGGGATCTCGGCACCGTCCACGAACACGACGGATGTGGGTGTCACGATGGCGCCGCCCGAGCGGCGAGCGCGCGCGAGCTCGATGTCGCGCCGGGTGCGCGCGATCTCCTGATCGAGCCGCTCCGCGAAGCGTTCCGCGGCCTGCTCGGCGGTCTCGTCAGCCCGGGCCGCGGGCGCCGTGACACCGGCGAGCGAGCCGAGCAGCAAGAGTGTGAGCAAGCGCTTCATCATGGGACTCCTAGACACCGGCCAGCGTCGCAGCGCGGCGCACGAAGTCGAGCTTCCGCTGCACGGCGCCGGCGAGATAGTTCTTGAGTTCACTGTTCGCGGGATCCTGCGCCAGCGCAGTTCGCGCGTCCTGGAGCGCCTTGTGGATGGTGCGCAGGTTCTCCTCGAGCACCTGCACGGTCTCGGGTGCCAACTTGCCGCGCCCGCGTTCGAGCGCCGCCTGCAGGTCGCGGATCTCGTTCTCGATCTGTTGCGCGTCGAAGCTCGCCGACGTGGCGTCCGTGCGCAGGGCCGGACGCGACGCGGTGCCGCCGCGGTTCGAGGCGTTCGGCCAAACGCGGCTCTGCGCGAACCACACCGCGCCAGCCGCCACGATCGCAAACGCCGCCGCCGCCGCGAGCCACTGCGGCGCGGTCCACGTGCGCGTCCGGCGGGGCAGCTCCAGCACCACGGCGTGGCGCGCCGGAGCCTCGCGGATGGAACCCGCCGAGCCGATTCGTGACGCGATCCCCGCCCAGAGATCGGTCGGCGCCGGCGGGTCCACCAGCGAGGCCGCGCGCGCCTTCACGGCGACGAGCCCCACGAGCAGTTCCCGGCACTCCGTGCACGTCTCGAGGTGACGCTCGACGGCGTCGAACTCGGCACGCGGCAGGTCGTGGTCCAGGTAGTCGGACAAGAGTGCGGTGAAACGGTCGGTGGTCATGAGAGGCTCTTCGCTTCGCTCATCGTCAGGCTCTTCGCGTTGCTCGACGTTGTGAGGCTCTTCGCCTTGCTCATCGTCTTTCCCATGTCCTTCAGGCCGAGAGGTGGCCGCGCAGCAGCATGCGCGCGCGGTGCAACTGGGCCTTGGTGGTTCCGGTGGTGACGCCGAGGAGCCCCGCGATCTCCTCGTGGCGAAATCCCTCGACGTCGTGCAGCACGAAGATGGTGCGGGCGCCGTCAGGCAACTGCGAGATGGCGCCCTCGAAGTCCACCGCGTGTTCGCGCCCCGAAGGTCGCGTCTCGATTCGGTGCAGCACCTCGTCGTCGGCGAGGAAGCGCGCGCGTTCGGTGGCGTAGGTCGCGCGCCGGCTCAGGATGAGGTTCACGGCCAGTCGGTGAAGCCACGTGGAGAACCGCGCCTCGCCGCGGAACGTTTGCAGCTTCTGCCACGCGCGAACGAACACGTCCTGGGTGAGCTCCTCCGCGCGGTCGTAGCCCGCCATGCGGCGAGCCAACGCGTGCACGCGGTCCACATTCTCCTCGTAGAGACGACGGAAGGCCTGCGCGTCACCACGCGCGGCCAAGGCCACGTCGCTCGTCTCGAGGCTCTGGGACAGGGCGGGTCGTTCCAGGGTCAAGGTCGGATGCCAGGTCAGGGTGGCGGACATACCAGAGGATTGGACCGCCGGTACTGCCTCTAGGTTGGAACCATTCCCGCTCGGCCTGCGAGGGCGTATCTCCCTGCGCCGGTGGGCTGAAGACCAGCGCGGGCCGGGGCGGCCTGGGAGCAGGCGTCCTACGAACGCGGGGCCTGGGCGTGCGCTCGGCAGGGAGGGCTCCGGCCCGCTGGCCGACCACGTCCGGGCCTCGGTTCGCCCGCGCGGTGCAACCCGGGGCGCGCCGGGCCCGTCTACAGTTCCATGATGCCCGCTCTCGCGGGCGCTCCCTTGAAACCCCGACCGGACAGGTGCCCCATGACCCTTCGACACATCGTCGCCTTAGGCGCCCTGGCGCTGCTCCCCTCGCTCCAGGCCTCCGACGTCTCCGCCCGCACCTTCACGCTGACCGGCGACGACGTCTCCATCTGGAATCCGGCCGGCGAGGTGAAGGTCGAATCCGGCGCCGGCAGCTCCGTGACCGTGGACGTCACGCTTGCCGGCCGCGACGCCGACAAGCTCACGGTGAGCGACGACGCCATCGGCGGCCACTCGGCCCTGCGTGTGCTCTACCCCGGCCTGCAGATCGTGTATCCGCCCATGGGCCGCTGGTCCAGCACGTCCACCCACATCCGCCGGGATGGCACGTGGGGCGGCGATCTGAACTCGCTCACGTTCTTCAACCGCCGCGTCACGGTGAAGGGCGGCGGCAGCGGCACCGAGGCGTGGTCCGATCTCGTCGTGCGCGTGCCCAAGGGGCGCAAGGTGTCGGTCTACACGCTCGCCGGCAGCGGCGACATCAGGAACGTGGACGGTACGTTGTCGTTCGACGGCGGCTCGGGAGGGGCGCGCGCCAACGGCTGCCGCGGCAAGCTCACGCTCGACCTGGGTTCCGGCGGCGTCGAGGTGACCGACTTCTCAGGCGATCTCCTCGTGGACACGGGTTCGGGCAGCATCCGGGCGGGCGGTGTGAAAGGCCCCAGCATCAAGCTCGACACCGGCTCGGGCGGGGTGACGGGCGACGACATCGTCACCGACGACCTCTACGTGGATACGGGATCGGGCTCGGTGGAGCTGGGTCGCGTGGACGCCAAGCGCGTGCGTGTGGACACGGGCTCGGGTGGCGTGGAGATCCAGCAGTTGAATCGCGCGCCCGACATGGCGATCGATACAGGCTCGGGAAGCGTGCGGGTGACCGTGCCGCAGGACTTCAGCGCCAAGTTGCACGTCGAGACCGGCTCGGGCGGCATCCGCTCGGAACTACCGCTCACCGTGGACGAGAAGGACCACGGCATCCTGCGCGGCACCATCGGCGCCGGTCTGGGCCGGCTGCACGTGGACACCGGCTCGGGCGGCGTGGCCGTGCTCGCGGCGTCGGCGTCGGTGCTGTCCCGGACGAAGGGCCGCTAGCCGAGAGTTGGGAGAAAGCCCGCGCGTCGGTCGGGACGCGCGCGCTTCTTCTTTCCCGAGGACGTCCTGGCCCCGGCCGCTCGCTCAGATGCTTCGTGTGATGGTGCGACCGAGGAACCCGCCGAGGAGCGCGGGGATCGGCGGCAACAGCGTCCCGGCCAGGCCACTCCTGTAAGTCTGCGTCAGGTGGAGCGCCGAAGCGACGAGTGGTTCGCCGGGGATCCACGCCGAGAGCGCGAGCGCCCATACCCACCATGTGCGCGGGCGCCACAGGCCGAGGATCGCGGCGCCGATGAACAGCCGCAGTACCGCGGGCTGTATGTCGTCATTGCCCATGTCCGCGATGGCGGTCCACAGGCCCCACCCGGTCCAGAACACGAACGGCAAGATCCACTTCCACACCGGTGGCATCTCCGAGGGCAACGGCACGACCCGCGCGGCTCCGACGGGTCGAGGATGCGAGCGGACAGCGGGCATGGCGTGGCCTTTCGTGGCGCTTCGGGCGATTCCGTTCGTGGCGAGCGCTCGCGTCGTCATCGAACACTTGAACAGTACATCGGCCATTCCCGGGCCCGGGTTGAGGTGCGTGCGGACCCCGCTCGTGGGGCCATCCACCGCGCCCGGCTGCGCGTCTTGGCACCTCGTCACTGGCGGCGCGCGACGCGATATCCCATGGGTCAAGATGACGAATATCAACCGGGATCGATGCGCGAGCCGCTTCATTCGGGAGCGAAACGCGCGCAACGCACGTAGCAGGCGGGCGCCCGACGTTCGTCGCGAGGGTGACGGCGGCGGGTTGCAGGGAGTGGCGCGTCGTGAACGGCGAACCCGACATCACGTCAGCTTGATCCCACCGGAGAGCAACGCACACCGAGCGCTGCACGGAGTGCGTGGTCTCGAAGGACCGTCGAACCCCGGGCCGCCGGGAGCCCGGGGGATGGATTTGGACTTCGCCTGACCGGGCGAAGTGCGGTGAACCCTCAACCGCAACGATCGTTCAGCACGCCCATGTACTCGCGCCACGGGCCCACTGTCTCGCCGTAGCGCTTGGCGAGCACCCGCGCGATCTGCGCCAGGTGTGTGAGGTCATGCACCACCCATCCGGCGAGGAGCTGGCGCACCGTGACGCGGCCGAGCGCCGGATGCATGCCGGTGCGATTGAGGTCCACGGGGCGCAGGGCCAGCTCGCGTAGCTTGTCGAGATTCTCCCGCCGCGTCGCGGAGAAGCGTGGCAGCAGCCGTTCGAGCGGCCAGTCGGGGAAACGCGAGCAGAATCCCTCGCGCTCGTAGGGTTCGAACGGTTGCGCCTCGCCGTGCAGGAGCACGATCTCGAGCCGGGTCATCCAGTCCGTCTCCTCGTTGTGCGTGAGGTGCGCCACCACTTCGAGGGGACTCCACGTGCCCTCGCCCTCGCGCGCGGCAAGCCACGCCGGCGAGAGCCCCATGAGCCAGGCGTCGAGGAGTCCGGGTGTGCGCTCGAGCACCTCGACCGCTTCGGAGACTTCGACGAGCTGTTTCACACCGTGACGCGGCGGCGTACGTCGCGCGCGGGTGGCGCCTTGCCGGCGGGCGGCTCGGCCTTCACGTGGAAGTCCACGACCGTGCCCTCTGCCAGCTCCGTGAAGCGTGTGCCGTCGGCGATGTCGCTCTCGTGGAAGAAGTACTCGGCGCCGTCGTATTCACCGCAGCCATCCACCATGATGAAGCCGTAGCTCTTGTCGAGTCGCTTGTGGCGGACGACGCCCATGAGCGAAGTGTCGATGGGTGCATGCTTCTGCGCTTCGCCGCCGTTCCCACCGTTCCCACCATTGCCGCCATTGCCGCCGGCCGCCGTGCCGGCCTCGCGCTGCCTCGCGAACTCCTCGCGGCAAGCTGGGCAATAGAATTTTTCGCCGCGCTTCGGGTAGTAGGTCGTCTCGACCTTGCGTTCGCCCTTGTGCGTGGGCGACTGGCAGTCGAGCCAGTGCGGGTCGTAGCGGCGCGCGAGGCGCGGCAGCAGATCCTCGAGCCACAGCAGCTCCACGTCCCGGACCCGCGCTCGATCCGCCGGATCGGAGTACTCGCCGGAACACGCGCCGTTGATGCTGGCGATCGCGACGCGCTTCCCGAGTCGGCGCACGTTCTGCAACACCGGCTTGAAGTCCTGGTCGCCCAACACCGCGATCGCCACGTCGTAGGCATTGGACATGGCGGCATTGAACAGCACGCTCGTCGCGAGCGCGATGTCGACACATTTCTCCTTCGGCTCGAATGAGTCGTTGGGATCGCGGTCCGTTCGGCGCAGGCGTTTGCCGCGATACTCGATCGGGAACGCCTCGACCTCGTAGTGGTGCTGCTGGCGCAGCATCGCGAAGAAGTTCAACCGGCGCTCGACGGGCTCGAGGTCCTTGGGATCCACGTTCGCCGCGTAGCTACCGAACAGGTGCGTGCGCACGACGGTCCACTCGTCGTGGCCGAGCCGGCGGCCCACTTCTTCGGCCAGCACACGCGGCAGCTTGCCGAAATCGAGCACGAAGCCGGGCTCGCCCGAGGCTTCCACGAGGCGGGAGGTGTTGGAATAGAGCCAAGTGCCGTCGATGAACAACATGAACTTGATCACGTTGCGCGACCTCGCGAGGTGAGTTGGGCAACCGCGAAAACTGCAAAACGAATTTCAACGGGCTCAGTGTGCCGCAGCGACGCGGCGCGCACAATCGCCACGATGCGCGTGCACAGCCGCACGCATGAGCGACGGTGAAGATTGTGGTCCTGTTCGATGCTCAAATCCGGCTCGTCACGGACCCTGCGTGGTCTCGTCGGACAGACGCTCCGTTCCCAGCACGACCGCGAGCGGATTCCCGGCGTAGCGCCGCTCGCAGTGACGGCGGTCAGCCCTTGGGCCCCGCCGACGGCTTGGCGGGCGCGAGCCCCAGTTCCCGCCACGTCTCGGTCTCGATCGGGCTCGGGCTTCCGTCCATCAGCGATGTCGCGCTCGCCGTCTTCGGGAACGCGATGACGTCGCGGATGGAGTCGCGGCCGCCCAACAGCATGATGATGCGGTCGAGGCCGATGCCGATCCCGCCGTGTGGCGGCGAGGCGTAGCGATAAGCCTCGAGCAGGAACCCGAACTTCTCGTGTGCCTGTTCGTGCGTGAGCCCGGTCACCTTCATGACGCGCTCCTGGATGTCGGGGCGGTGGATGCGGATGGAGCCCGAGCCGAGTTCGTTGCCGTTCAACACGACGTCATAGAGCTGCGCGACCACCTTGCCGGGGTCGCTCTCGAGATACTCGAGATGCTCGGGGTTCGGCATGGTGAACATGTGGTGCTTGGGCTCCCAGCGCTTGGTCTCGTCGATCCATTCGAACAGCGGGAACTGCCGCACCCACACGAACCGCCAGTCCTGTTCGTTCCCGGTCTTGCCGAGCAGGCCCTGCTTCTCGAGTTCGGCCTGCCCGAGCTGCGTGCGCAGCACGCCGAGCGCCTTGCACGTGCGCTCCCACGGCCCGTTCGTGAACACCACCGCGTCGCCCGTCCTGGCGCCGACCTTTACCAGGAACTCGTCGAGCAACGCCCCGGGGAAGATGACCTGCTGCTTCTCGCGGTCGGCGGCGAGCACCTTGAAGAACGTGAGTCCGCCGGCGCCGGCAGCCTTCACGACGTCCTCGAACTTGCGGAGCTGCGTACCGCTGATCTCGGCGCCACCCGGCAGCGTCATCGCCACCGCGATCCCTCCCGCGGCCTTCGCGCCATTCGCCACCACGTTTCGTGGCGACTGTGCGCAGAGCGCGGTCACGTCGGTGAACTCGAACCCGAAGCGCAGGTCGGGTTTGTCGGTGCCGTAGCGCTTCATGGACTCGTCGTAGGTGATGCGGGGGAACGGAGTCTCGAGCTTCACGCCGAGCGTGTCGCGCCACATCGCCGCGAACAATCCCTCGACGGCGGTGAACACGTCGTCCTCGGCGACGAAGCTCATCTCGATATCGATCTGCGTGTGCTCGGGCTGGCGGTCCGCGCGCAGGTCCTCGTCGCGCAGGCAGCGCGCGAGCTGGAAGTAGCGGTCGCAGCCGCTGATCATGAGCGTCTGCTTGTAAAGCTGCGGGCTCTGCGGCAGCGCGTAGAAGCTGCCGTGGTGCACGCGGCTCGGCACGACGTAGTCGCGTGCGCCCTCCGGCGTCGGCTTCACGAGGATGGGCGTCTCGATCTCGAGGAAGCTCTGGCTCGATAAGTAGGCGCGCGCGGCCATCGCCGCTTTGTGACGCAGCGCCAGAAGCGCAGCCAGCTCCGGCCGCCGCAGGTCGAGATAGCGGAAGCGCAGGCGCAGGTCCTCGCTCGCGAGCATGAACTCTTCGTTCACCTGGAACGGGAGCGGGTCGCTGGCCGAGAGCAGCTTCATCTCGCGCGCGTCCACCTCGATGGTGCCGGTCGCGAGCTCGGCGTTCACGGCATCGGCCGGCCGCTCCATCACCACGCCGCGCACGGCGATCACGAACTCGTTGCCGAGCCGTGACGCGCGATCGAGCAGCGTCTTGCCGCCGGTCTCGGGATGGAACACCACCTGCGTCAGGCCGTAGCGGTCGCGAAGGTCCGTGAACAGCACGCCGCCGTGGTCGCGCGAGCGGTGGAGCCAGCCCATGAGCGTAACGCTCTGGGCGGCATTCGCGCGCCCGAGCTCACCGCACGTGTGAGTGCGCCGCCAGTCGCCGAGTCCTTCGAGCTCGTGAGTCACGTCGTGTTCTCCGTGTCAGCCATTCATGCGCGTGGCGAGCTCGTCCGCCAGCGCCACCCGCTTCACGGCCTTCTGCTCGCCCGTTCTGGAATCCTTGAGCGCCACTTCCCCGCGCTTCCACTCGTCCTCGCCCGCGATGACGAGGAAGCGTGCGCCGCTCTTCCCCGCGCTCTTCATCTGGGCGCCGAACCCGCGCGCCTCGATGTCGGATTCGACACGAAAACGCTTGCGAAGCTCGCGCACCATGGCGATGACACCCGAGCGCGTGCCGTCCATGGCCACGACGCACACCGCGTCGGGAGACTCCGTGGTGAGCCCGCGCTCCTCCATGAGGAGCAGCGTGCGGTCCAGCCCGATGGCGAACCCCACGCCGGGCGTGGGCGGGCCGCCCAGCTGTTCGATCAGGCCATCGTAACGTCCGCCACCGCCCAGCGCGCTCTGCGCGCCGAGCGACGCGTCGTGCACCTCGAACGCGGTGCGCGTGTAGTAGTCGAGGCCGCGCACGAGGCCGTGATCCACCTCGTGGCGGATGCCGGCGGCGCCCAAGCCATCGAGCACGGCGTCCCAATGCGCTCGATCCTCCGCGCTCACCGTATCCAGCATGTGCGGCAGCTTGCCGGCCAGCTTCCCGAGTACGGCGAGGTCGCCCTCGTCCTTGGAGTCGAGGACGCGGAGCGGGTTCTGCTCGAGCCGCCGGCGCGAATCGTCGGAGAGCCGATCGAAGTGCGGCGCCAGCGCCGCGCGCAGGCGATCGCCGTACTCGCGGCGCGATCCGGGCTGGCCGACGCTGTTCACCTTCACGGTGAGATCGGTGAATCCCCACGCCTCGTAGAGGTCCACGAACAGCGAGATCATCTCCACGTCGGCGCCGGGTGCCGCCGAGCCCACGAGCTCGCAGTTCAGCTGCGAGAACTGCCGGTACCGGCCCTTCTGGGGCCGGCCATAGCGGAACACACTGCCCATGCTCCACAGGCGATGCACCCGCGCGCGGCCACCCAGTCCGTGCTCGAGGAATGCGCGCATGACGCCGGCGGTGAACTCGGGCCGCAGCGCCAGCTCGCGGTCGCCCAGGTCCGTGAACCTGTACATCTCCTTCTGCACCACATCGCTCGACTCGCCGGACGTGCGCGCGTAAAGCTCGAAGTCCTCGAACATCGGCGTGCGCATCTCGCCGTAGCCATAGCGCTCGAGCACGCCGTGCGCGCGCGATTCGGCCACGCGCCAGCGCGCCGATTCCTCCGGCAGGAGGTCGCGGGTCCCACGCGGAGCCTGATGGCGCGGCGCCATGCTCAGGCCCGCCCGCGCTGTGGGCCGCGCATGACGCCCCAGGCCTGCGCCAGGCAGGCGCCGAGCATGTCCGCCATCCAGTCGAATGGCGACGAATCGCGGTGCGGAATCCCGCGCTGGAACCACTCGTCAGACGCGGCCAGCACCGCGATCGCCAACAAGGTGAGCAGCGCCCGGCGAACCGGCCCGACGTGGGGCCACGACGTCCGCACGGCTCCGTGCATGAGCAGGCTCAGGCCGCCGTACTCCAGCGCGTGCGCGACCTTGTCCTTGTAGATGAACGAGCCCGGAACCTTGAGTCCGGGCTGGGCACTCAGGAAGAAGATGATGCCGACGTAGACGACCACCAGCAGCCAGCGCTTGTTGAAGAGCTGTCCCACGTTTCTGCGCTCAGCCATGACCGCCAACCCGCCCTCCCGCGCTCGGAGCCCACCGGCAGGCTCTCGGAACGCGGCAAGTTAGCATGCGATGCGCGACCGCGTCATTCGCGGGTGGCGAGGATCGGCGCGAGCTTGACGCTCTCCGCCACCGAAGCTAGATTCCCCCGGCCTTTTCGCGGGGTGCGGACACCATCGCGCGCTGCGCCGCTAGCTCAATTGGCAGAGCAACTGACTCTTAATCAGTAGGTTCTTGGTTCGATTCCAAGGCGGCGCACCAACTTAGGCTCACAGCACCCAGTAATCTGTCCCGTTTCCACCGGGTCTGCCCCGAAAACGCGGTACTCCCTCATCCGCTGTGCTTCGCGCTCGGTCGCGGCCGAGTCCTAGTCGGCGAGCGTCCTCGCGAACGCGGAGCGGCCCGCTGCAGATGTGGGGAGGTACGTGGGCGCGACTTTTGGCGTACGCGTCGGCCAAGGCGAGGACTACGTCTCGGTGGGGCTCATGGGGACGGATGGTAGTGGAGGAGCGAGCCCTAAGGAGGGGGCCTGTCCCGAACGCCTGGCAGGATGCTGACTCCTATTCGGTGCTCCGAATCGGGCTTCCCCAATCCTTCCGCTGCCGCTAGCATCCCGGCTCTCGCACGTTGGGTCGTCGACATCACGGTTGGATCGCCAGAAAGCTTGGCTTGGCCGAGATCCTGATTCTTGAGTGCGAATATCGCGCCAGCCTGCGCGATCCCGAGCGTCTGCCTCCCCTCGAGAGTTGCCGAGGGGGAGCGGTCCGCGCGATCCGCGCTCACCTTCGCTCCTACACCTGGCCACGGTCCGTTTCCCTGGCCCTCTGCACCCCAGCGCACGGGCTGTTCGGCGCATTCGCCGACTTCGTCCGGACCTCCAAATCCGGGCCGTTCGAGTCCGAAACCATCCGGAAGATGCTGGACGCATGGAGCCGGGACCATGCGCGTCTTTGGATCGTGACCTCGAGGAGCGTGGGAAGCAGGATCTTCCAGGTCGTCCATGCGCTGTTCCCCGACGTACGCGATTGCACGGGTGACGAGCGGCACCGCGCGTCCGTGGTGGTCCGCACCCCAACCTTGGACCATCAGGCCTCACGTAAAGCGAGCTTCTGGTCCGCACCCCAACCTTGGACCATCAGGCCTCACGTAAAGCGAGCTTCTCGCGGTCCTCGGTGATCCCGAGGCCTCTCGGCTCCGGGACGGCTTCGCAGGATGCCCCAGGATCGAGGATCGCGATCGCCCTCGACTCGGACTTCATGGCCGCGCGCACCTCAGCGCCGACTTCTGAGGGAGTTCGGTAGTCCAGACTACTATGCGGCCGCTGCGTGTTGTACTCCCAGCGCCACTGCTCGATCACGATCTTCGCCTCGCGCAAGTGCGCGAAGTACTCGGCATCGAGGCACTCGCGGCGCAGCGTCGCGTGGAAGCTCTCCACGCTGCCGTTCTGCCACGGCTTGCCCGGCTCGATGGTCGCGATCTCGCTGTGCTTCATGATCGCCCACAGGCGCAGCGCGTGCGCGATGAACTCGGGGCCGTTGTCGCTCCTCAACACCTGCGGCGTGCCGTGCTTGGCGAACAATCCCTCGAGCACGGCGATCACTCGGACGGCGTCGAGGCGTGCATCGACCTCGACGGCCAGCGACTCGCGGGTCCACTCGTCCACGACCGTCAGCGCCTTGAACTTCTGCCCGTTCGCACACGTGTCGTGCACGAAGTCGTACGCCCACACCTGGTTCGGTCCGGTCGGCGTCAGCACGCGCGGCACGCCGGTGCGGAGCTTGCGCGTCTTGCGATACGGACGCCGCGACAGGCCCAGCGCCCGCCACAGCCGCCGCACGCGCTTCTTGTTCACCGTCCAACCCCCACGCCGCACCAGCGCCCAGGCGAACCGGTGTCCGTAGACCCGGTGCTCGCGCGAGATCCGCTGCAGCTCCGTCGCCAGCTCGGCATCGCGCGCCGGCATCGTGCTCACGTACCGCAGGGCCGACCGGCTCACGTCCATCAGCGCACAGGCACGGCGGACCGACGCCCCCAGACTCACGGCGAAGTCCACCTGTTCTCGGCGAGCCTGTGCGCTCACCATTTTTTGCGTTGATCTCCTTCAAGATGTCCACGTCGAGCGTGAGCTGTGCGACCACCTTCTTCAGCCGCGCGTTCTCCGTCTGCAGATGGCGCAGCTCCGCGGCCTGGCTCGGGTCCAGCCCACCGAACCGCCTCCGCCACCGGTACAGCGTCGTCGGCGTGAGCCCATGCCGCTTCGCCACCTGCTCGACCGTCACGCCCTCAACTTCGGACTCACGCACCATGGCCACGATCTGGGCTTCCGTGAACTTGCTCTTCCGCATGCAGGATCCTCCGGGTATCCGGGAATCCTGCCATAATCCGGGGTCCTCAGATCAGGGGGCACTCCACAAGAGCGCGTACTCGGCGATTGTCCCATCGCCCAGGGGCGGGGAGAACAGGATGTGGCCCAGCACCTCGTCGCCGACCGTGACATGCTCGACGCCCTCACCGACGGCGTCGACGATTCCGGCACTGTCCCGACCGATCACGACCGGGAACCGGTACTCGGCCATCCCCCTCATCATCCCACTGGCAATTGCTGCATCGATCCCGTTCAGAGCTGCCGCTCTAACGCGGACGCGGATCTGGCCCGAGCCGGGCTCGGGTATCGGCACTTCCTGGACCGCGGGAGCAGAATCGAAATCGGCGAGGGCGAAAGCCTTCATCAGGGGTCTCTTTTCTTGCGGCTACGAGGGCGAACGGTCTTACCTGGATAACCGATCTCCGTTTGCTGAACGGTAGCAGAGAAACGGAGGCGACCGGAGCGTGCGCGCTGTAGCACGCCACCCGCAGCACCACTTCACGATCCTCGATGCGCGGCCCTGCAAACGGGACCAGTGGTCCCGTTTATCGTTCCTTCGCGTCCCCTTGCGTGCCCTCCAGTCCTTGTGGATGGTCCACGTAGTTGCTTGTCGGACTTCAGAATGCGTTGGGCGACAATCGCTTCGTGCTGGTGGCGGTTATTGTCTCTTAAATCAGTAGGTTCTTGGTTCGATTCCAAGGCGGCGCACCAGTCTCGTCTCGAAGCCCGTACGCCTGCCCGCGTGCGGGCTTCGACGTTTCGGACAGCGCCGTTGGGCCGTGTCCGCATCGTCACACTCGTTGCGATCCCGAGCGGGCTGCACGAGGGCTTCGCCCGGCGATGCCCCTGCAACATCGCATGCGCGGATCCTGGCATGGCGCTTGTATGCGCCCCTGCCCCCGACCCGAGGAGCCTCCGCATGAACATGCGCCTCGCCGCAGATCGTCCGCACGCTTCGTTCCGAGATCTCCTCGATCGCCGCTATCCGTGCCTGCGGCAGCCCCTGCGGCGCGCAGCACCTGCACTCGATGTCTGGCCATGGCTCCGATCATCCACCTTTGCCTCCCGACGCCGCCGCCCATCCACCTTCGTTCGGGCCGACAGGCTATCGGAGCCCCCCTCATTCAATCGGCAAGAATCCGGAAGTCCTCCGGGCAAGAGTTTTCCGCACCCCCAGCAACCCATCCGTGGACCTCTCGCGGCACGTCAACCAGCAAGCGGGAGAGCGAGACTCGTCACGCCATGGCCAGATCCGCGCGGCGTCTGACCGCTCTGCGCCGCCCGGGGCCTTGTGTGTGGTCTCGGGTACGCCAAGCGGTAGCTCACCCACGCCCTCTTGACAATGGTCTATATCATCGTATCATACGGTAGTGGACCTGCACGTCGACGCCGCCAGCCCGATCCCGATCTACCACCAAATCGCCGAGGCGATCCGCTACCGCGTCGCCACCGGGCAACTGAGATCCGGGCAGCGCCTTCCTTCTGCGCGTGACGCGGCCATTCGCTGGAACGTCCACTTTCACACCGTCCGGCGGGCGTACCGGGAGCTGGCCGAACTGGGTATCGTGGTGATCGCTGGCGCCAGGGGTGTCAGCGTCCGCCCCAGCGCTGGGCCGCACCGCCCCGACGTGGAGAAGTTCATCCATCGCATCACGCGCGACGCCTCCCGTCGCTTCGGGCTCTCGCCGTCGGACCTGGCGCGCTGCGTGCTTTCGGGGTCCTTTGCCTCCGCGCCACGCAAGGGCCCCGTCTACGTGCTGGAATGCAGCACCACCCAGTGCCAGGATCTCGCCGATCAGATTCGCGCGCAGTTCGGCGTCGATGCCGTTCCTTGGGCGCTCTCCACGTCGGATCCCCTCCCCGCCGGCGAGATCGTCGCCACCATGTTCCATTTCAACGACCTGCGCCGACGCTGCCCGCAGCGCCTTGCGGCGATCCATTTCGTGAGCATTCGTCTCGACCCGGGCCTCCCATCGCGCCTCGAGGCGCGCATGGACGCCGACGCGGTGTTGCGCGTCTGCGATCCCGATCCCGAGATGAGGCGCAACATCGCCGCCGACCTAGTGGGCGCGTTTCCAGACATCGGCCGCCGGCAGCGACTTGAGCTCGGTGACGGTCGCACGCTCGCGCCGGAGGCCGGTCGGGTGCACGTGGTGTCCCCGCGTGTGTGGGGCACGCTGACCGACGAGCAGCGGCGGCGGCGCGACATCGTCCAGGCCCGGTACGTCTTCGACCAGCGCGAGCTACTCGATCTGGCCGCGCGTCTGGGCTGGCCCCCCGCCCGCGCCGAGGAAAGCGTCGCGTGAAGAGGCAGAAAGATGCATTCAAATGAAACGCGCCCTGGTCGCAACGATCATCCTGCTCGAGGCTTTGGGCGGGCATGCGGGTGCCCAGCCGCACGCCGAGCCGCCGAAAAGCAAACTCGTCCCGTCATACGACCTCGCCATCCGGCTCATCCCTGACGCCCACCGCCTCGAAGCGGCCGGAACGATCGCGCTCCCCGCCGAGCCGGTCGAGAGAGCGACGGTGAAGTTCTCGCTTAGGGTCGACATGCAGGCGCCCCATGTGGAAGTGCTCAAGCCGAAGGCCTGCGTCGGCGCGGTTGAGCTGGGCGATGCGGGGCAAGACAAGGACCTACTCGTCACCAAGCAGTGGGAGATCAGGCCGAAGCGCCCGTTCCCCGCCGGCGTGGCGATCCTGCTCAAGATCGACTACGCCGGCGGCAGCGAGGCGCCAGGAAGTGGCTTTTTCAACCTGGGCCCAGACGGATCCTTTGGGTGCGGGATAAACAGCGCTTGGTACCCGGTCTTCGGTCGCCAGCGCGGCTCCGGTTCGCTCCGCTTTACTGTACGCAAAGGCCTCGTGGTCATCGCGAGTGGCACACCGACGCAGCGCCGCGATATCGGCGATACATCCGTTTTCGAGTTCACGGCTCATAGACCTTCGTACTTCAGTTTCGCGGCAGGGCCCTACACCGTCGTGCGACGCCGAGAAGGCCGCGTGCCCGTGACGCTCTACCTCTTCAAGGAGCGCCCGGTCGCCGAGGAGCTGTTGAACGCGTGCTCACGCGCGATGGAAGTGCTGGAGGACGAGTTCGGCGAGTACCCGTTCGGAGACTTCTCGCTTGTCGAATCGCCGTCCGAGGCATCCAAGGCCGCGGGGTTCCTGGGCATCGCGTTCGAGGGGTTCTTCCTTGCGCGGAGCGACTATCTGGACCGGAGCACGGTGGACCTGGCGTACATCGGGCATGAGCTGAGTCATCAATGGTTCCCGTTCGTTGTGGGCCAGAAGGGCGGCACGACCACCCTCATGCTGGACGAAGCCATCGCTCAATACGGCTCATTGCGCACGGTCGAGGAGATCTCAGGCCCCGCCGCGGCCGAACTTCACCGGCGAGGCGGAGGGGACGCGCTCCGCCTGATGGCCGCCGGGTTCGATTTCCCGCTCGGTTCACTCCCCGACACCGGCGCGTCTTACTCGTTGTCGAACAGCAAGGGCTATGTCGTCTACGACATGCTCTCCTGCACCGTCGGGCGGGACAAGTTCCGCACGGCGGTCAGGAGCGTGACCGGCAAATATGCCTTCGGCAGGATCACCTGGGACGAGTTCCTGCGCGAGATCGAGCGGGCGGCTGGCCAGAACCTCGGCTGGTTCTACCAGCAATGGTTCGGCCGCGGGGGCTGCCCGACGCTCTCGGTGACATGGAACCAGGACCGCGAGTCTCTGAAGTACACGATCACGCAGGCGAGCCCCGCGTACCGGATCGAGCTGCCGGTCCAGATCGAGTTCGCGGACGGGAGCGCGATCATGCAAACCACACGCATCGAGCAGGAGAAGACCGACGTGGTCATCGACACGCCGCGTCGGGTCCACGCTGTCAAACTCGATCCGCACTTCGAGGTGTTCCACGCAACACCGGATCAGTGGTCCGAGGCGGAGGAAATGCGCTATTTCACGCGCGGGAACCTCTTGTGGAACTCCAATCACACGGACGAGGCGCTCAAGACGTTCCAGGAGGGGCTCCAGCACCTGCCGAAAGTAGATGCCTACGGGGTGGAGTTCATGCTGCGGATGCACCTCGGCTGGATCCACCAGGAAGCGAACCGGCTTGCCGAGGCCAGGGACGAGTACGCACTGGCACTTGCCCAACCCATCCGGCCCGGCAGTTACCTGCCCCGGCTTTACCTGAACGTGGCGACGGTCGCTCAGGAACAGGGCGATCGTCAGCGTGCGGTGTGGGCGGCCCAGAATGTGCTGAGCACCGAGCGTGCTTTGGGTCAGGATACGGGCAGGTCACGCCGAGCAAGAGAACTCTTGAATCAGAATAAGGCCGAACAGAAGTGACGCCCCGGCGATTCGCCACCCTGAGCGGGTCCCTGCTGTTCGAAGCCGCCAAGGGCGGCGATCACCAGGACCCCAGCGCTGCAATCCGGAGCGCCTCGGCGGTCTTGTTCCGCGTGCCTGCAGTCGGGATCACCACGGCTTGGTCGGCGGCGCGCTGCCGCCGCCCGGGAGCAG
>JAHFBW010000275.1 GCA_023249845.1 Candidatus Eiseniibacteriota bacterium | reverse complement strand
CTGTTCGCCACGTCCGTGGGGATCTACTTGTTCGGGAATCGCGAGGGCAATCCGTTCTTGGCACCGGTCGCCGAGCAGTCGTGGCCGGCGTTCGTGCTGTTGAAGGGCGTGCTGATCCCGCTGCTCATCGTACGTCTCTACCATTATCGACGGGAGACACCCGTGCTCGCCACCGCCGGGATGGGTCTCGTCACCGTGGCGCTCACCGCTGCGCTCGGCGCCTGGATCGGGTGGATGGCCGGCGTCCTGACCGTGGGGCGCCCGACGGGATTCTGAGGCGCCGGTCCGCGATCACTTCGCCGGTTCGGGCAGCAGATGCGGCGTCACCTCGATCAACAGGTCGCGCCGTCTCGACTCCGTGCTCTCGTGGCGGAAAAGCGCGCCCAACCACGGGATGTCGCCCAGGAGCGGCACCTTCGTGTAGCCGGTGATCTTCTCCTCGTTCAGGAGACCGCCGATCACCACCGAGCTGCCATCCTTGAGCCGCACCGTGGTCTCGGCCTGGCGCGTGCTCACCACGGGCAGGTCGTTCCGCTCGCCGCGGAAGCCCGTCACCGAGCTCACCTCGGGCCGGATGCGCACGGTGATGTAGCCGTCCGCGTTGATGAGCGGAGTGATTGCGAGCTTGATGCCCACTTCCTCGCGCTGCACCGACTGGGTGGGCGCGGCCGCCCCGCCCGCGAACACCGTCTGGCTCACGAGGTAAGGGATTCGCTGCCCCGAGAGCATGCTCGCTTCCTTGCCGTTCAGCGTCACGAGCTTGGGCTGCGCCAGGACGCGCGCGTTGCCGTCGCGGATCAACATGTCCACGAACGCGCGGAACACCTTGGGCAGGCGGTTGAAGTTGCGGAGCTTCCACACGTCCAGCGTGCCGGGCGTGCCCTTCACGCCCTGCGCCTCGCTCAAGGGCCCCGGCTCTTCGAGGTTCTGGCCCTCGAACGTGCCCGAGTTGTTCTCCTCCACGAACGTGAAACCCTGGCGGTTCAAGAGATCCCAATCGATGCCAAGCTTCTTCAACCCGTCGGTGCTCACTTCGACGATGCGTGCCTCGAGCATGACCTGACGCGCGGGTTTGTCCAGTTCGCCCACGATGGCCTGGATCTCGGCGATGACGCGCGGTGACGTCACCACGATGAGCCGGTTGCCGCCGCGATCCACCTGGATCTTGTCCGACAGGCCGGACAGCGCCACGGCCACTTCAGTGGCGTCGGCGTAGTTGAGCGCCAGCGTGTACGAGGACAGCCCGGTCTCGCCCTTGAGCGACTCCGCGTCCGCCACGAGGATGGAGTTGCCGATGCGCTCGTAGGCAAGGCCCGCGGCGCGGACGACGAGATTGACCGCCTGCTCGACCGGCACGTCCTTGAAGTGGATCGAGATCTTGCCGGCGGTCACGCCCGGGCCGGTCACGATGTTCAATCCACCCTTCTCGGCAAGGATCTTGAGCACCCCCGGCAGAGAGGCCTCATCGGCGTCGATGCTCACGGTCCGTGAGAGGTCCACGGCGGCCTGGGATGGGACTGCAGGCATGAACGCGAGCGCCGCGAACGCGGCGAGAAGGGCCAGTCGGGACGCCAGTCGTTTCACGTCATTCTCCCGGTTTGTCGCGTCGCAGCACGAGGGACTCGTCGCCGCGCACGAGAAGGACCTGGTCGCGCGTGATACTCACCACCTGAAATACGTCGAACAGCCCGCCCTCGCGAAGAGTCCATTCGCGACCTTTCCATCGTACGAGCGCGCGAGGATCATTGTCCCACACGATTGCCGTTAACACCGGCGCGGCCGACGCCACGACCGCGATCGAGCGCGGCCGCAGCCGCGCCGCCGTCGGCTCGGGGGGAGCGTGCCAGAACTCGAACGGATCGCGCACTCCCCCGAGCGGCTGCACGGCGTCGCGTCGGTCGAGCGCCAGGTCCACGGTCCGGTAGGCGAGCGGCACCGGCACCATGACCGGCGCCACGCGCCAGCCGAATGCGCCAGTCACGCCCAGAGCCGCGAGCGTCTGCGCCACGACCGCGGCCAAGACCGCGAGCACCACGACCCCGGTGATCCAGCGCGCGGGATCGCGGCTCATGGGGATACCGTCCCGCGCTTCAGCAGCATGCGAGCGAGCTTCAGTTCGGCCTCCACGCCACCCTTCGGAAGCGGCGCGAGCGACAGTCCCTCGATCCGGTAGAACGTGCCCTCGTGCGCGAGCGCATCGAGCAGGTGGACGATCTGAGTGTACTTGCCCTGCAGCCGAAGCTCGGCCCTCACCTCCACGCTCATTCCGGTGTGCGTGGCGGGACCCGGCTGCGAGGCGGCAACGTCGAGCCCGGCGGCGACGGCGGTCCCGGACACGCGCCGGACCAAGTCGGTGGCGAAGAAGCCGGACTGGCTCAGGCGTTCGGCATCGCTGGCGGTGACAGAGTTCGTCACGAACAGCTGCGTGACGCGAGGGGGCAGCGGCGCCGCGGCGAGCCGGGGATCGAGTGACGCGCCCAGCTCTCCGGCCGCGATGAGCTGCTTACGGTAGTGCGCGGCGAGCGGGGCGAATGCCAGCGAATGCGCGAACCACAGGCTCGCGGCCACGAGCAGCGCCAGGAGAGTCACCCAGTATCGCTTGAGGAAGAGCGTCTCGCTCACCGGCACTCCAGTTCGAACTCGGCGTCCGGACTGTCCTGGCGCGAACGCGTCGAAACCAGGCGGACGCTCTTGAATCGCGACGCGAACACGGAGTCGCGCGCCACGATCGCCACAAGGTCGGTGACGCCCGCCATGCGATCGCGCCGGGCGTCCACTCGCAGCACGCCGTGCAGGACGAGCTTTCGCTCGCCGCCAGAGACGCCATCGGGATTGTATTGCAAGCCTGTCAAGCGTGTGCCCTCCGGCATGAGCTGCGGCAGGCGTGCGAGCAGGTCACGCCAGCGCGCCAGGTCGGACACCCATGGCTCCGCAAGCGAGGCCTCCTCGGGAGGTGGGGTCCACGGCGCGTCGTCGAGATGGAGCGCGCGCTGTCGCGCGAGGTGGCGGTCGAGGTTCCGCGTGCGCGATCGAAGCTCGGTGAGATTGAGGAAGTAGAGTCCGAGCACGAGCGCGAGCACGCCGAAGTACGCGAGCCGCACGCCGAGGCCCAGGGCGCGGCGGCGCGACTCCGCGCGCTCGCGACGGAAGTCCTCACGTCGGAAGTTCACCTGGAACGGAGCGTTCATTCGGCCCTCAGCGCCAAGCCGTACGCCTGCGCGAACTGCGGGCCGCCACCCGCGGGGCGAACTCCGCGGTCGAGCGACTCGATCGGGGAAAACTTCGAGGTGGTAACCCTGAGCAATTCGCCGAGTCGCTCGGCGAGCCCGGCCAGCCGCGTGGTGCCGCCGCAGACGCGCAGGGTCAGCCGCTCGGGGACATGCGCGAGCGTGCCGTAGAACGCGAGCGAGCGGCGGACCTCGCCTGCCAGCTCGTCCACCGCGCGGCGCGCCGCCTCCGCCTCGGGGCCGGTTTGCGCTAGCGACGCGCCCGCGTCCAGCTTCCACGCGTCGGCCCGGTCCAGCGCGCCGCCCAGTGTGCTGGCGACGGTCTGCGTGAGCTGAGCGCCACCCCATTCGAGCCGCCGCGCGAAGAACGGCTGTGCCGCCTGGCGGAGCGTCAACCACGAACCCTGGTGTCCCAGGTCGAGCAGCAGATGGGCCTCGGACGCAGACGACTCATCGCGCGACGCGTGGTCGAGGGCGTTCGCGAGCGCCAGCGGCGACGCGTCCACGATGTCGGCCTCCACGCCCAGCTCGCGGAGCGGGGCGAGCGCCCGATCCAGCCGCTGCTGGGTCACGGCGGCGAGCAACACGTCCAGCCGCCGTTCCGATGTGTTGCGCGCGAGCACCTGGTGGTCGAACACCATGTCTTGGACGTCGAACGGAACGTGCTTGCGCGCCTCGAACCGCAGCGCGCTCGGAATCTCCGATTCGTCCATGAGTGGCAGCGTGAGCTGCCTCACGATGACGTCGGATCCGGAGACGCCCACCGAGATGCCACGGAAATCCCGTGGGCCCAGGTCCACGCGTGTCATACAGTCATCGATGAGCGAAGCGACCACGTCCGCGGGAGGTCCGTCCCCGCCGGCCAGGGAGCGCGGGACGACCGCTTCGGCGCTCCGCCAGCTTCGGCCACCCGGAGAGAGCGCGACGAGCTTCACGCTGTACGCGCCGATGTCGAGGCCCGCCCATGGGCGCGCGCCCATTCTCCAGATCATCACGTCCGCCTCACCGGGATGTGGTCTCGAGCCAGTGCCCGCGAGCGGCGATGAACGTGGTGGAATTCCCGCCGACGACAGGTGGCAGCGCGCCTTGCGACAGGAGCTGGAGCGCAAGCGGGTCCATGGAATCGGCCAGGTATGAGATCTGGTAGTCCTCGCCAGGGGCCGGGCCCCCGAGCTCGACGTCGCCTGCCGCCATGATGCTCAGCCCGCGCGCGTCCCGCGCGTACGACGCGCCATGCAAGTACGTGATCGCGACATCTCCCTGGCTCACGAGGTAGACGCGCGTATCGCTGTCCGTGATCTTGAGCCCGCCCTGGAACCAGATCGCCCGGTTCTCGTTGCCCGGATCGTGGCCGTTCGCCTTGGCCACGATGACGAGCGTGGCATCGCCCGACCCCTCGCGCATCACCTCGACCCGGTGGCGGAAACACACGCCCTCGGGCACCACCCACACGACCGTGCCCCGCACCTCGATGTCCATGGTCGGGTAGGAGTAGAACGT
>JAHFBW010000032.1 GCA_023249845.1 Candidatus Eiseniibacteriota bacterium | reverse complement strand
TCCGTCGCACGCGCGTCCCCGGGACTCGCAGCCCCAACACGAGCGCCCGCGTCACGAGCGTCCGCGCGTCGAACGGGCCGAGCGGGTCGAGCATCACGACGATGGCGGCGACCAGCGCGGTGCCGTGAATCGCTCGCGTCCCGTGTACCCGCAGGGTCCGCACGTGCGCTATCGGCGAGACGGCAAGCCGTCGGCGCGGCCTGCGACGTGGGGCGCCCCCCGCACTGAGGAACGTGGCAGCGGCAGACCGTTCACTCCCGCTCCGCCGTCTCGCCACGGCGCGCCGCCTCGCGGCGGCGTGCCCGAGGATCGTCGCGCGCCTGCGCCGTACGGCGCCGACGGTCCGTCGCTGCCCGCGGATCCGCGGGAAGCGGCGCTGCGCATCCTGCACGCGGTGGACACGCGCAGCGCGTTCAGCGACCGGCTGCTCGACGGCGCACACGCTCGCGCGGGCGCCGACCCTCGCGACCGTGCGCTGCTGCACGAGCTGGTGAAGGGCACGCTGCGCTGGCGCGGCCGGCTGGACGCCGCGCTCGACGCGCGCGTTCACGTCGGGCTCGCGAACACACAGCCGTGGATCCGCAACATCCTGCGTCTTGGCGCCTACCAGATCCTGTTCCTGGACCGGGTCCCGACGCACGCGGCCGTGGACGAATCGGTGAAGCTCGCGCACAAGTACGCTCATCCCGGCGCGGCCGGTCTCGTGAACAGCGTGCTGCGACGTCTGGCGGAAGAGAAGCCGGGCATCGTGTGGCCGGAGGGCGACGACGTGGATTCGCTCACGGTCTGGGGATCGCACCCGCGCTGGATCGTCGAGCGCTGGCTCGCGCGCTTCGGGCCCGCGGAGACGCGTGCGCTGCTCGAGGCCGACAATCGCGCCGTGCCCACCGGGCTGCGCGCGAACACGCTCCAGAACACTCGCGAACAGCTCATCGAGATGCTCGGGCGAGAAGGGGTCGAGGCGCGCGCTGCGACGTTGTCCCCGGACCTCGTATGGGTGGAAGGCCATCACTCGCCGGGCGCGCTCCACAGCTTCCGCGCCGGGCGCTGCACCGCCCAGGACGAGAGCGAGGCGCTCGTGGGCCGTGTCGTGGCGCCGCGCGCGCACGAGCGTGTGCTCGACCTGTGCGCCGCCCCGGGCGGCAAGAGCACGCACCTGGCCGAACTCATGGGTGACGAGGGCGAGGTGTGGGCCATGGAGCGCGACGCGCATCGTGTCGAGACGCTCAAGTCAACGCTCGAACGGCTCGGCACTCACAGCGTGCACGTCGTGCACGGTGACGGCCGGACGTACGAGTTCCCGATGCCGTTCGATCGCGTGCTCGTGGACGCGCCGTGCAGTGGCATGGGCGTGCTCGCGCGTCGCGCCGACGCGCGCTGGCGCAAGGGGCCCGAGGTGCTGGCCGAGATGCCGCCGGTACAGCTGGACCTGCTCCGTTCGGCGGGCCGCTACCTGGCGCCTGGCGGGCTGCTCGTCTACAGCGTGTGTTCGTTCGAGCCGGAGGAGACGGATCACGTCGTCGCGCGCTTCCTCGCCGAGCATCCGGGCTGGACGCTCGAGAGCGTGGCCGGAAGCGTTCCGGATGCCGTGGTGACGCCCGAGGGAACGATGCGTGTGCTGCCGCATCTCCACGGCTGCGACGGCGCGTTCGCGGCACGACTGCGGAAGCCGTGAGCGACGCGGCCCGGTCCGAGAGGCCACCCGAGGTGCCGGTCCACTCGCCGGGCCCGCCGCGGAAGCCGTGGCGGCAGGTCCTGTTCACGGTGCTCGTGGCGCTGCTCGCGTTCATCGTCGGATTGTCGGTGTTCAATGGTGTGCTGATGCCGCGCCTCATCCATCGCGAGGGCGAGGTGCGCGTGCCCGACCTCTCGAACCTGACGCTGGAGCAGGCGCAGAAGGCGCTTCAGTCCACCGGGCTGCCGCTGTCGAGGGCCGGCGAGCGGTTCGACGTGGGCGTGCCGCGCGGTCGCATCGTGCAGCAGGACCCCGCCGCCGGGACGCCCGTCCGGGGCCGCCGGCGCGTCTCCGTCACCGTGAGCCTCGGCGAGGAGTTCAGTTCGGTGCCGGCGCTGTTCGGGGAGACACGGCGTGGCGCGGAGCTGCTGCTCGAGCAGTCCGGCCTGCGTGCGGGCGGTATCACACGCGCGCCGAGCGACGCGGTGGGCGAGGGACTGGTCGTGGCGACCGACCCGCCCGCGGAGAGCGTGCTGCCGCGCGGCGCGACCGTGGCGCTGCTCGTGTCGTCAGGCTTGGGCGACGAGGTGTTCGTGATGCCCGACCTCGTGGGCCGCGAGATCAGTCGCGCGCGAAGGCAACTCGAGGCGCAGGGCTTCCGCGTGCTGTCGCCGCCCGCGGGCCCGAGCACCGGCCCCATCGTCGCGCAGGATCCGCCGGCGGGCGTGCGATTGACGCGTGACATGAGCATCACGCTGCAGACCGCTGGGCGCGTCGTGCGCTAGCCGGCGCGTGTGCGCTGACGCATCCGGCGGCGGATCTCGCGAGACTCGGCGCGAGCTCGATTGACGGGCGCGATCCCAAGTGCTCTGATGTGATCGGGGCGAGGGGTTCACACGAGGGCCAGGCCGAGTCCATGCCCGTGAGTCTCGAGGTGCGCGCGCAGGATGCGAACGGGACATGAAGACCCGCACCCTCGCGATCGGCGCGGCGATCGTCCTTGGACTCGCGGTCGCGGTGCTGTTCGTGATGGCGTGGCGCTACTCGAACGACCTTCTGCTGCCGCCGCGACCGTCGACGCTCCGTGAGCAGCGCGTGTTCGCCGCAGGGCCGGGCTGGGTGCGGATCTCCCGCGACCACGAGAGTGAAGCGACCGGCACGTGGGCGCTCGAGTGGCCGGCCGGTTGCGGCTGGGTGGATAGCGTCCGCTCGATGGACGACACCAGCGTCGTCCGCGACTACCGCGCGACGCGCGGAACGCTTCCGATCGGCGACTGGGTGAGCGTGCGTGGCGTATCGAAGACGGCGGATCCCGGCTCGCTCTTCGGGCTGCCGTTCGAGACGGTCGACTATCCCGGACCGCTCGGGCACTACCCGGCGTGGTTCGTCCCGAGTGGAGGCGCGGACACGACCTGGTTCGTCGCCGTGCACGGGCACGGCGCGAGTCGTGCAGAGGCCTTGCGCACGGTGGGGACGCTCGCGGGGCGGGGCGCCACGTTCCTGGTCATCGCGTATCGCAACGATGCCGGCGCGCCGCGCTCGCCCGACGGCTTCGTGCACCTGGGGGCGACGGAGTGGCAGGACCTCGAGGCGGCCGTGCGGTATGCGCGCGCGCGCGGTGCGCGACGAGTCGTGCCCGTCGGCTACAGCATGGGCGGACAGATCGTCCTGCAGTTCCTCCGTCACTCGGACCTCGTCCGCGAGGTCGACGGCGCTGTGCTCGAGTCGCCGATGCTCGACTGGTCGGCGGGGCTCGCGTATCGCGCGCGCGTGCTCGGGATCCCGCCGCTCGTCGTGGTGCCCGTGCGCGGCGTGGCGACGTGGCGCGCGGGTCTTGACTGGACCGCGCTCGACCAAGTGCGCGACCGCGCGCCGCTGCCGGTGCCGGTGCTGCTCTTCCACGGGGCGGGCGACCGATTCGCGCCGATCGCCGTGAGCGAGGCGTTCTATCGCGCGCATCCGCGCGAGGTCACGTTCGTCCGTTACGAGACCGGGAACCATGTCGAGGCCTGGAACGTGGACCCGGCGACCTACGCGGACACGCTCGAGCGCTGGCTCGACGCCCATCATCTGCTGAGCGCGGTTCGCGACTCGATCAGCCCCCCAGCACCGCACACCCGTCCGACTCCCGGAGGTCGTCCATGAAGTTCGACCGGATCCCGCACGTCGCCGCACTCGTCCAACTGCTCATCGGCGCTCGTGCGGCCGACGCCGCGGATCCGCCCCCCGCGCCCGAAGGGATCCACTACACCGTCTCCGTCTCGGGACAACACGCGATCGCGGCCGATCTCGAGAAGGGCGGGCAGGCGAGCGCGACACGCGGCAGCGTGAGCGTGTCGGCGTCGCGCCGGTTCGTGCCGGCATTCTCCGCGAGCCTCTCCGCCGGCTACGAGCTCACGGAATGGAAGTTCGAGGCCCCAGTCGCGTTTGCTTCCACCGCGCCCTGGAAGACCATCCAGCGTCCAACCGCAGGCCTCGGCCTCCAGCTCGCGCTGTCGCCTCGCTTCGTGCTCCAGATGAATCCATTCGCGGAGTGGTCTTCGGCTCGCGGTGTGAAGGCGAGCGATGCTTCCACCTACGGCGCCACCCTGGGTGCGGCCGGGATCTTCGGCCCGCGGCTCACGCTCGGAGGCGGCGCGAAAGTCCAGCGCCAGTTCTTCAGCACCAAGGTGACGGCGTTCGCGATCGTGAACGCGCAGCTCTCGCCGACGCTACGCATCGCGAATGCGAGCGCCAGCGGTCCGCTCGGCGGCGGTGGGTTGGAGCTGCGACTCCAGCCGAACAAGACCTGGGAGTTCGCGATCGGAGGTGTGTACTCGTCCACGCGGTTCCGGCTCGCACCGCAGGGTCAGGGTGCGGGAGACGTCGGCGAGACCGGCGGCATCCCGATCCTCGCTCGCGCCGCATACACCACGACGTTGGGCCTGCGCGCCGATCTCTCGGCCGGCGTGCTCGTGAACGGCCGGGTCGAGCGCCGCGATCCCGATGGTCGCACGCTCGCGAAGGACGACCTCGCCTCCGCACCGATGGTGGCGCTCACGCTCTCGGCCCGGAGGTGAACGCGCGGCAGGGTGATGTCGCGCGTCGGTCGACGCATCAGGGAGCGTCACGCGCACGCTGAGCGACGTCGAGGACAAGGCGGTGGTCGCCGCGAAACCGATCCGCTCGTCGATGCGCTGCGCCACCGGTCGCCTCCGCGATGGTCCCTCCGGAGACTCGGAAAGTCGTCCCGCCCGGGCGCATATTTCGCATGCGGGCGGTGCTGCCGCCCGGAGGGGAGGCAGGTCGTGCAGCGCACACGTCACTTGTTGATCGCGGCCGTGGTCCTGTTCGCGGCGGGCTCGAGCGCGGCGAGTTCGAGTGCACCGATCATCGTGCCGCCCGTCCGCGTCGAGGCCCCGGATCGCGTCGCGCTCGTCGGCTCGCTGGCCGGCGTCCCGGCGAGCCTCGGCCGGTTCCAGGTCACGGTGCGCGACATCGCGAACAATCCCTTGAACAACGCAACCGTGGTGGTGGATCTCTCGCGATGCGGAGACCTGCGGCTGTGCGCCGACCCACTGGATCCCACGATCGTCGTGGACTGCGCCGCACGCACGGCCGTCTCGCACACGAATGCCCTCGGCATCGCCACGTTCACGCTCCTCGGAGGTTCGCTGGGGTATTCCACCGCCGCCCCCAGCTCGCGGGGCGCCATGGGCAGGATCTTCGTGCCCCCGTATCCGGACTACGGGGTGGACGTGGCGGTGAATGCCTGCGACCTGGACGGGTTCCAGGGTGTGGGTGCCCACGACTTCAGCCTCTGGCTCACCGACTTCGGCTCCGGCGTGCCTTGGGCCCGCTCGGATTACGATTGCAGCGGTGAGGTCGGCGCGAACGATTTGGCGCTCTGGCTCGAGGTTTTCGGGGAAGGGTCGATGTCGAACTCCTGTGCGAGCCTGTGTCCCTGACGGGCGCTGATCGTGAGTCGTGCCACCTCCGGCGTGCGCGGGCCGCGCCCGCTCCCGTTCGGGGCTGGAGCATGCGTCCCGCCCGTCGGCGAACCGCGCACGGCCCCAAGGCCCGCGCACGCTTCGTGCGGTAGAGTCACGGGCAGTCTCCAGCGCCCCTGACGCATGCGGGCGCCCCCCGCCATGGAGTCCTCATGACCGCTCTGCCGCCGATCGCAGCACCGAGCATGCTGTCCGCCGATTTCTCACGCCTCGGCGAGGAGCTGGCGATCGTGGAGGGTGATCGCGACTGGCTTCACTGCGACGTCATGGACCACCACTTCGTGCCGAACCTCACCTTCGGCCCGTTGCTCGTGGCCGCCGCGCGCAAGCTCACGACCGCGTGCCTCGACGTGCACCTCATGGTGGAGCGTCCGTGGCTCATGGTCGATGCGTTCCGCGAGGCCGGCGCCGACGTCATCACCGTGCACCTCGAGGCCTGTCGCGAGACACGCGAGGTGCTTCGCCAGATCCGCGCCACGGGTGCCAAGGCTGGTCTCGCGGTCAAGCCCGGCACACCGTACGCCGCCGCGGCGCCGTACCTGTCCGACCTCGATCTGTTCCTCGTCATGACCGTGGAACCCGGCTTTGGCGGCCAGGAGTTCATGCCCGAGATGATGGAAAAAGTGTCCCAAGCGCGTGACGAGCGCACGCGCAAGCGGCTCGACTTCGTGATCGAGGTGGACGGCGGGATCGCCGACGCCACAGCGCGTGTCGCGCGCGCGGCCGGCGCCGATGTGTTCGTGGCCGGGCACGCTGTGTTCCGGGCTGCCGATCCACGAGTGGCACTCGCGGGACTTCGCGCGGCCATCGCCGGCTAGGATTCGTTCGAGCACGTCCGAGAAGCGCCCGAACATCGAATCGGGTGTAGCAAGCAGGCCGGAATTGTTCCAGAATACGAGCACTCCCCGAGACCGATGCGCCCCCGGCACCGCCCGACTTCTCGCACTCCACCGCCGCAGTGAGGTGACCATGCCGCGTTCGATCCGGACGTTCATGCTCGGGTTCGCCGTCGCGTCGTCGCAGATCCTCGTTCCGTGCGCGCGCGCCGGTCTACCGCCCACGTTCAACGCGACGCTGCCGCCTTGCATCCGGCTGGTGGGTTCGGACGGCGTGCAGGCGAGCCCCTCCGGCGCATTCCAGGTCGTGGTTCGCGACCTCGCGAACAACCCGATGCCGTTCGTCGCCGTGGTCGTGGATCTCTCGGGCGCGCCCGACCTTCGCATGTGTGGCGACCAGCTCGATGCGTCACTCACGCTGGACTGCGCGCATGCGAAGGTGAGTGCGCTCACCGACGCGAATGGCATCGCGCGTTTCACGCTGCTCGGCGGTGGCTTCGGGCCCGCGCTCACCATCGGGTATCCGGCGCAGTTCTACTGCCAGGGCATCCTGCTCGGTTCAGTGCCCGTGAGCAGCTACGACCTTGATGGCCAGGGCGGCGTGAGCGCGAATGACCTTTCGGTATGGCTCGCGGAGTTCGCCTCCGGCACACCCTACGTGAGGTCGGACTTCGACTGCAGCGGCGATGTCGGTGCGAACGACCTGTCGTTCTGGCTTGCGGCGTTCGCGTCGGGCACGCAGATCGGCTCCTGCGGCTCCACCTGCCCTTAAGCCTCGCGCGGCCCGGCCCGGCCGCGATTCGCTGGGGAATGTGCTATTTTCCCGGGTTCACCCCCATCCCCGAGGCCCCCGCTTGTTCGAATCACTCACCGACCGGCTGCAGGGCATCTTCCGCACGCTCAGCGGCCAGGCGCGGCTGACCCCGGACAACATCCGCGACAGCCTGCGCGACGTGCGCCGGGCGCTGCTCGAGGCCGACGTGCCGGTGCAGGTCGCCAAGGACTTCGTCGCCCGCGTCGAGGCTCGCGCCGTGGGCGAGGACGTCCTGAAGAGCCTGACGCCCGCCCAGCAGGTGGTCGGAGTCGTGCGCGAAGAGCTGCTGGCGCTCTTGGGCGACAGCCGCGTCACGCTCGCGGGCTCGCCCCACCTACCCACGGTGGTGCTGCTCGCCGGACTCCAGGGCTCGGGCAAGACAACGTTCGCGGGCAAGCTGGCCGTGTGGCTGAAGGCGCGCTCCAAGCGCACGCTACTCGCCAGTGCCGACATCTACCGTCCAGCCGCGATCGATCAGTTGGAGCGTGTCGCGCAGACTGCCGGCGCCGGCTTTTGGCGCGCGCCCCTGGGCGCCGCGCCGCGCGACATCGCGGCCGGCGCGCTTGAACAAGCGCGCGTGCGCGGGTTCGACTTCCTCGTGCTCGACACCGCGGGCCGGTTGCACGTGGACGACGCGCTGATGGCGGAGCTGGAAGAGCTCAAGCGCACGGTGCGCGCACACCAGGTCTACCTCGTGGTGGACGGCATGATCGGCCAGGAGTCCGTGCGCGTTGGGCAGGTGTTCGCCGAGCGCATCGGCGTGGACGGGCTCGTGCTCTCCAAGATGGACGGCGACGCACGCGGCGGCGCGGCGCTGGCGCTCCGCCAGGTCACGGGCAAGCCCATCCTTTTTCTCGGCGTGGGCGAGAAGCTGGACGGACTCGAGGTGTTCAGCGCCGAGCGCCTGGCCGGCCGCATCCTCGGCATGGGTGACGTCGTGGGGCTCGTCGAGAAGGCGCAGCAGGCGGTTTCCACCGCCGGCGCCGAGCGGCTCGCGGCGCGCATGCGCAAGTCGGAGTTCACGCTCGAGGACTTCCTCGAGCAGATGCGCAGCGTGCGCAAGATGGGCCCGCTCGAGGACGTCATGAAGATGCTCCCCGGCATGCCCAAGCAGGCGATGGAGCAGCTCGGCCCGCAGAAGGACAAGGTCAAGCACTATGAGGCAATCCTGCTCAGCATGACGCTCAAGGAGCGCCGGCTGCCGCGCATCCTCGACGGTAGTCGCCGGCAGCGGATCGCGGCGGGAAGCGGCACCTCAGTGCCCGAGGTGAATCGCCTGCTCAAGGACTTCGAGCAGGCGAAGGTGATGATGAAGGCCCTCAAGCAGGGCCCGCGCGGCCTTGCGGCCCTGCGCGCCCGGATGCGCTAGCCGGGCCGAATTCGGCTAACATGCCGTGAAACCTGGGGGTCGCCCGGCGACCCCAGAACCCACAAGGAGAATTCCCAGCATGGCGGTAGTCATTCGCATGATGCGGGCCGGCGCGAAGAAGCGGCCCTTCTACCGGATCGTGGTGGCAGACTCGCGCCGCCAGCGCGACGGACGCTTCGTCGAGATCCTCGGCTACTACGACCCCATGGCGAAGCCGTTCGCCGTGAAGATGGACGAGTCGAAGGTCAAGGGCTGGATCGCCGAGGGCGCGCAGCCGTCCACGCAGGCGGCGTCACTGTTCCGCCGCGCCGGCATCATCGCCGCGCGTCCGAGCAAGCCGACCAAGAAGGCGGCCGCGGCCGGTGCGGCCAAAAAGGCCGTGAAGCGCGCGCGTCCGCGCAAGGTCACCGAGCGGAAGATCAAGGCCCGGGCCACGCGCGCGAAGAAGCGGGCCAAGACCACGGCCGCCGCGAAGGCCTGAACCAACCACGGCCCGCTCGCGGCGGAGCCACCCCACGCATCGCTTGATGCGTCGGGTAGCGACGCGCGGCGGGCCGGATCGCATCCGGGGGGAGAGTCATGGCGGACCTGCGCGAGGTGCTCGAGAGCAACCGGCGGTGGGCGGACGCCATGCACGCCCAGGACCCGGGCTTCTTCGAGCGCCTCGCGGCGATCCAGACTCCTCGCATCCTGTGGATCGGCTGCTCCGACAGCCGCGTCCCCGCGAACCAGATCACGGGGCACCAGCCGGGCGAGGTGTTCGTGCACCGGAACGTCGCGAACGTCGTGGTGCACACCGACCTCAACTGCCTCTCGGCGATCCAGTTCGCGGTGGACGTGTTGCGGGTGCGTCACATCATCGTGTGCGGGCACTATGGCTGCACGGGCGTGAAGGCAGTGCTGGACGGCCAGCAACTTGGCCTCATCGACAACTGGCTCCGCCACGTCGCCGACGTGCGCGACACACATGCAGCCGCGCTCGCGGAAACGCAGGGGGAGCAGGCGCGCTGGGACCGGCTGTGCGAGCTGAACGTGGTGGAGCAGGTGCTGCACGTCGCGCAGACCACGGTGATGCGCGACGTGTGGGCACGGCACCAAGATGTCACCGTGCACGGCTGGATCTACCGGCTGCTCGACGGCCGGCTGCGTGACCTCGGCGTGAGCACCGCCTCGGCCGAGGAAGGCGAGCGTCGGCGCGAGGAGGCGGTGCGGCCGAGGGCGGCGCGGCCGTGAGCGCTCGCGCGAGGCTGGCCGTGGCGCTCGTCGCGGGCGTGCTCGCGCTGGCCGCGTGCAGCGCACCCAGGCCGGCCGCCGAGGAAACGCCGAAAGCGCGTCAGCTTCGCGTGCAGGCGCTCATCGACTCGGGCAGCGCCGCCTATCGCAATGCCGACTTCACGGCCGCGGCCAAGCGCTTCGCCGCGGCGGCCGTGGTGAATCCCGAGGATCCGGCCGCGTTCTACGGATTGGGCATGGCGCTCTCGAAACTCGGCCGCGACGACGAGGCGCGCGTCGCGTACGCCCGGTCGCGCGAGCTGTCGCGCGGTGAGATCGACCACGAAAGCATGCCGCGCGAAGTGCGCTACCGGCGGACGCGCCACCCCTGAGGTTGCGCATGCGCGGCGATTCGCGTTTCATGTCGCCCGAATCGCGCCGCGCCGCGGCGCTCACTCGGACGCCGCCTGGAATCCCATGCACGATCTAAAGTTCCTGCGACAGCATCGCGACAAGGTCGAAGCTGGCGTCGCCCTGAAGGGCGTGCAACTCGACCTGTCGCGCTTCTACCAGATCGAGGAGCGCCGGTTGGCACTCCTGCACGAGAGCGAGCAGCTCAAGGCCCGGCGGAACACCGCCAGCGAGGACATCGCCCAACTCAAGAAGTCGGGCGCCGACGCCGCGAGCCGAATCGCCGAGATGCGCGAGCTGGGCGACCGCGTGAAGGGGCTGGACCTGGAGCTGCGCCAGCTCGAGGAGGAGTCGCTGAACCTTGCGGCGTGGATCCCGAACCTGCCGCACCCTTCGGTGCCGCCGGGCTCCGACGCGAGCCAGAACCAAACCGTGCGCACGTGGGGCACCGTGCGGAGGTTCGACTTCGAGCCCAAGCCGCATTGGGAGCTGGCGACTGCCCTGGGGCTCCTCGACTTCGATCGCGCGGCGAAGATCTCCGGCTCGGGCTTCCTGCTCTTCACCGGCATGGGCGCCCGTCTCGAGCGCGCGCTCATCAACTTCATGCTCGACTTCCACGTGCAGCACCATGGCTACACCGAAGTCTCGCCGCCGCATGTCGTCCGGCGCGCGGCGCTCTACGGCACGGGTCAGCTCCCGAAGCTCGAAGGTGACATGTATCACATCGGGGAGGACGACCTGTTCCTGAACCCCACCGCCGAAGTGCCGGTGACGAACATCCACCGCGACGAGATCCTCGAGCCGGGCATGCTGCCGCGCTACCTCACCGCCTACTGCGCGTCGTACCGGCGCGAGGCTGGTGCCGCGGGCCGTGAGACGCGCGGCATGGTGCGGGTCCACCAGTTCGACAAGGTCGAGCTGGTCAAGTTCGTGCCGCCCGAGACCAGCTACGACGAGCACGAGAAGCTCGCGCGCGACGTGGCGGACATCTTCGAGGCGCTGGAGCTTCCGTATCGGGTGCTGCTCCTGTGCAGCGGGGATCTGAGCTTCGCAGCAGCCAAGTGCTATGACTTCGAGGTGTGGTCGCCGGGGCAGCAGGCGTGGCTCGAATGCAGCTCGTGCTCGAACTTCGAGGACTTCCAGGCGCGCCGAATGGGCATGCGATTCCGGCGCGAGGCGGGCGCCAAGGTGGAACATCCGCATACGCTCAATGCGTCGGGCGTGGCGCTGCCGCGCACGTTCGCGACATTGCTCGAGAATCACCAGCAGGCGGACGGGTCGGTGGTGATCCCGAAGGCCCTGCGACCGTGGCTGGGTGGCCTCGAGGAGCTGAAGCCCGGCGCGTGATCACGCCGGGCGAAGCGCGCCGCGCCAGCCATGCGCGGTGACGGGAGGGCCGTGTGGTCCTGAAGCGCGTCGACGTGGGCGTTTCCTCATCGCGAGGCAAGCAGCTGCTCAAGACGGCGCTGTTCGTGGGCGGCGGCCTGCTCGTGGTGGCGGTGTTCCTGTTCACGCAGAACGCCGTGGGCCGGCTGACGAACGAGGTGTCCACCACCTCGGAGTTGCTGGCGCGTGTGGCGGCACAGGCCACGCTGCCCTCCACCATCAATCCGCAGCTCCAGCGCGTGCTCGGCGCGATGCAGCGCGGCATCAGCTTCCCGATCGTGATCACGGATACCACCGGCACGCCGCGCGCGTGGAGCCGCATTCCGGTGCAGAGCGACCTCGTGCCGTCGGCCTCGCTCGACAGCCTCGCGTTCGGAATGCCCGTGTCATCGGTCATCGCAGGCCGCGTGGACCGCGTGAAGGCCGAGATCCCCGTGCTCGATCGCCTTCACGAACCGATCCCACTGCGACAATCGACGGTCTCACCCGTGATGGGGCACCTCCACTTCGGCAATCCTCCCGTGCTCGAGCAATTGCGGTGGATGCCGCTCATCGCCGTTGCGGGCACGGGGCTATTGCTCCTGCTCGGGCTCTCAGGTCTCGCCGGCATTCGGCAGGCCGAGAAGCGTGTCATCTGGGTGGGCATGGCGAAGGAGACGGCGCACCAGCTCGGCACGCCACTGTCGAGCCTCATGGGCTGGGTGGAGCTGTTGCGAGCGCAGGCAGAATCGGCGCCCGCGGGGAGTCACGAAGTGCTCCTGAGTCGCGCCGAGCTGGACGAGACGCTCGCGGACATGGAGGGCGACATCGATCGCCTGTCCAAGGTGGCGCAGCGCTTCAGCCACGTCGGTTCGGCGCCGCAGCTGGTGCTCCAGGACGTGGGGCCGGTCGTGCGCGAAGCCGTGCAGTACGTGCGCCGGCGCGCGCCGCAGGCGCACGGCGCCGTGGAGATTCGCGAGCGCTACGAGGAGGTGCCACCGATCAACCTCAACCGCGAGTTGCTCGAGTGGGTGCTCGAGAACCTGCTCAGCAACGCGCTCACGGCGCTCGACAAGCCGCAGGGCGTGATCGAGGTCGTGGTCGAGCGCCGCGGGAGCACGGAGGAAGTCGAGATCACGGTGAGCGACAACGGCCGCGGCATGACGCGCGAAGAGCAGAAGCGCGCGTTCGAGCCGGGTTACTCGACGAAGCGGCGCGGCTGGGGGCTGGGGTTGGCACTGGCGCGGCGCGTGGTCGAGGAATACCACGCGGGCAAGATCTCAATCCGCCACTCGGCGCCGGGCGAAGGCACGACGATGCTGATCAGCTTCCCGACGTAGCTCGGCACGAAGATCAGGTCAGCGCGGCTCGTTGTTCACCGCGCACATGCCGCAGAGCCGGTGATACGTCGTGAATCCGGTGAGCTGCACCTCGGGAGACAGGTAGCCTTCGCGCACCGGCTCCTCGCGCATGAGGTCCGTGGACAGGTACTTCTTGTTGCTGTCCGCGAACACGGTGGCCACCACCGCGTCGGGGCCGAGTTCATCCTGCACCCGCAGCGCGCCGAGGAGGTTGGCGCCGGACGAGATGCCGACCGCCAGGCCCAGTGTGGCGGCCAACATCTGCGCCATCAGGATGGCGTCGCCGTCGGACACCGTGACGACTTCGTCCAGTTCGTCGAGCTTGACGATATCCGGCACGAACTCATCCGAGACGCCTTGGATCCGGTGCTGCCCCACCTTGTGGCCATGGGTGAGCATGGGGGACTCGGCCGGCTCCAGCGGATGGATGTGCGCCGACGGCTTGAAGCGCCTGAGCGCTCGCCCAGCTCCCATGACGGTTCCGCCCGTGCCGACCCCCGCGAGGAAAGCATCGAGCTCGAGTCCGTTCTGTCGGAGTTGCCACCAGATCTCGGGGCCGGTCGTGAGTTCGTGTGCCTCGACGTTCGCCGCGTTGGCGAACTGCCGAGGCAGGAACACATGGGCGTTGGTCGCCGCCATATCCTCGGCCATGAGGATGCTGCCCAGGAAGCCGCCCTGCGCACGGCTCACCGGCACCACCTGCGCACCGTACGAATGAATCAACGCCACGCGCTCACGGCTCATCCAGTCCGGCATGAAGATGGTCACCGCGTGCCCAAGCGCACGGCCCACCGCGGCCAGGGAGATGCCGGTATTGCCACTTGTGGCCTCGGCGATGGCGTCGCCGGGCGCGATGCGTCCTTCAGCGTAGGCGCGGCGTAGGATGTGCAATGCCATCCGGTCCTTGATGCTGCCGGTCATGTTGAAGTGCTCGGCCTTGGCGTGCACGACGCGCGCCCGCCCGCTGAACCGGAACTCGATCGCCAGCATCGGAGTGTTGCCGATCATGCGGCCGAGCGATCGCAGCCGCTGTTCGACCGCAGGTTCAGCGACGGTGGGCAGGGGAGTGACCCCCGCTTTCAGCCCGGGATGCCGCACCGCGTCTGGGAGCATGAGGTAGACGCTACGTGCGCCGACCACCGGGCCGCAATCATCCGAAGGTCTCAGTGCGGCTCGCCGCGCGAATGGGCGTGACCGCGCCAATGGCCGCCTGCGATCAAGTGGGCCAGCCTGGCGTGCCGATTCGGGGAGCGCGGGCGAAGTGCTCCTGCCCGGTGCTTCGCGCGCGTCTCAGTCGCTCAGCGCGAGGACGATCCCGCCGTCGCGGGTGCGGATGCGGAGGGCTGGGCCGCCGCCGTTCAGTTCACCCACGAGCGTGTTGCGCGAGCGGCCTTCCGAGACCGGGATCGGCAGGTCCACGCGCACGTGGCCGTCGCGTGTGCGGGCGTCGAGCAGTGCCGCCAGGTCGTGCGGGATGCGGAGTTCCACCTTGCCGTCCGAGCTCTCCAGCGACCAGGCGCTCATCACACGCGAGCCTGGGAGCGCGGTGGCCTCCACGCGGCCATCGCGCGTCGTGACGTCGAGCGCGTCGAAGCGCCCGTTGAGGATCACGTGGCCGTCGCCGGTACGCACCGAGAGCTTGCCGTTCAGTTCGGCGAGCGTGACGCGGCCGTCGCCCGTGAGCACCTCGACGTCTCCCTTTAGGCCGGTCGCGCGAACCGCGCCGTCGCCGCTCTCGAATTCGAAGCGGCCGGAGAGCGGCTCGCAATCGAGCGCGCCGTCCGACGAGTGAAACGTGAGCGTGAGCTCCCGGGGGACGATGACGTCCACGGTAAAGCGCTCGTCGACGATGCCGATCACGGTGAGGCCTTTGGGATCACGAGCGTTGATCCACATCTCGTCGCCCTTGCGCTCGAACACCACCGTGGGCGAGTGGGTCCCGAACACCATGCCACTACGCTTGAGCTCGTATTCCACCCGACTCGAGACGCGTCCCGAGGGGCCGGCGTGAACGTGAACGTGCGCGTCGTCCACACGGATGTGGACCACGGGTCGGGTGCTCACCTCCCAATCCTGGGTCCAGACCTTGGGTTCCGCGAGCGCGGGCGAGGGCGCGAGCACGGGCGAGGCCGTGACGACGAGCGCAAGCAAGGCTTTGACGGCGTCCGCGAGCGTGGGGCTCGCGAGCGGGGACGGACGCATGAAGAGCTCCTCGGTCAGGGAGGGTCAGGAATCCATCGGACATCGGGAGCTACGGCCCGGCGGCGGACCGGGTTGCAGTCTCAGGGCCGGGCACCGAAGCGTCCGCCGAAGAAGTCGCCCGGGTTCCAGCGCGGCGCCTCCGGGGAATTCGCCGCCAACCACGTGGCCCAGAACGCCATGGACGTGAAGCGCGCCCCGCTCGGCCAGTCGAATGGCTGGTTCAGGTCGTCGTTGGGGGAGTGGTAGTGGTCCGTGCGCCAGTGCCCCAGCTCCTCCTTACCCTCCGCCGACCCGTCGTTGCCCGACACCGGGAACACGGCCGGAATGCCCTGCTTGATGAACGAGAATTGGTCGCTTCGCACGAACACCACCTCGGCGGGCATGGGGTCCGGGATCAACTCGAGGCCCGCCGCGGCCGCGGCCTTCTCCATCACCGCACCGAATGAGCTGTGCTGCGCGCCCACCGCCACCACCTTCGTGAGCGGTCGGAGCAACAGCACCATGTCGAGATTCACGTCGCCCACCACGTCCATCGAATCCGGTGCGGCGTGACGCGCGAAGTAGTCGGAGCCCTGGAGCCCCTTCTCCTCGCCGGTCACGGACAGGAACACGATCGATCGCCGGGGCCGCTCCTTGAGCGACGCGAACGCCCGTGCCACCTCGAGCATCATGGACGTGCCGGAGGCGTTGTCGTAGGCGCCGTTGTTCACGGAATCGCCGTCCACGGGCGTGCTGATCCCGAGATGGTCGAGGTGAGCCGAGACCACGACGCATTCTTGGGCGAGCTTGGGATCGGAGCCGCGGATCAGTCCGACGACGTTCGGGCTGGTCGTGCGCGCGTGCTGCGTCACGCGCACCGCCTTCACCGTCCAGGCCAGCGGCAATGGCGCAACGCGACTCGACTCGGCATCGGTCACGGCTTGCTCGTACGTGCGCCCGCAACCCTCGAATACGCGGCGCTCCGCGGTGGCCGAGAACTGCGCGGACAGCTCGATGCCGGCCTGGGTGTTGCTCGGCGCACCGGATTCGTCCGTCCACCGGAAGCCCGGCAGCCTGTTCTGGCGCATGCTGCGTTCCCACGGCGCGCGTGATTCGTCATCAGGTTTGGTGATCTGCAACACGCCGATGGCGCCGCGCGCGGCGGCCAGCTGATCCTTCACCTGGCCGTTCGAATAGTAGGCTCGCTCGTTCACCGGGAATCGCGGCGGGGCGCCGCGGAACTCCACGAGCACCCTTCCGCGCACGTCCACGCCCGCGAAGTCATCGTGACCCAGCTCCGGCGCCGACACACCGTAGCCCACGAACACGAGCGGCGCCTCGGTCGTCCATTTCGTGCGCAGGTAATCGGGCGACAGCAGCACATCACGGCCCACTTCGAGCGGCAGCGAAACGCCCTCGCGCCTGAGCTCGAACGCGCACGCCGCAGGATCGAGCGCTCCGCGCAGGAACGGGACGGGCTGCAGATAGCCGCTCGTACCGCCCGGGGAGAGCCCGAGCGCACGCATCTGTTCGGCCACGTAGTCTGCGGCCATGTCATAGCCGCGCGTGCCCGTGCCGCGGCCCTCCATCTTGTCGTCGGCGAGTACGCGCACGTGCGCGGCGAGCCGCGCGGGATCCACGCTGCGCCCGGCGGCAAGGACCACGGCGGGCAGGCCCGGGGCCGGCGCGGCCGCATACAAGACGACCGCCACGAACGCGAGCACGGTGGCGGCCGCGAGCGAGGGGACCAACAGGCGGCGGGGGCGAGCGCTCATCGGCGTACCTCTCGTGAAAGGGGGGGCCAAGTGGCGCGCTGAGGCTAGGAGGTGAGCGCTGCGCGAGTCAACGGCGCGTCGTTTGGGCGCCTCGCTTGACGGCGCTACCATGCGACGGAGTACTGCCTTCCGCCGCGTCGTCCTCTCACCACCCTTGGACCATGGCCCGAGAACTCACCCGCCGAATCCTGTGGGCAGACGACGAGATCGATCTGCTCAAGCCGCACATCCGCTTCCTCGAGCAGAAGGGCTACACCGTGACGCCGGTGCCAAGCGGCGGCGACGCGCTGGCCGCGCTCGAGCGGGAGCGCTACGACGTGCTGCTCATCGACGAGATGATGCCCGGCATGGGCGGGCTCGAGACGCTCGACGTGCTCAAGCAGAAGGATGTCACGCTGCCGGTGATCCTCGTCACGAAGAGCGAAGAAGAATCGCTCATGGAGGAGGCCATCGGCAAGCGCATCACGGACTACCTCATCAAGCCCGTGAATCCTTCGCAAGTGTTCCTCGCCTGCAAGCGCGTGTTCGACGCGCAGAAGCTGCAAGACTCGCAGCGCGCGCGTGACTACGTGGGCGAGATGCGGCGCTGGCAGGGGCTCGATCTCCGCCGGCTCGACTGGAACGGCTGGGCGGAACTGGCAGTCGAAGTGGCGCGCTGGGACGTGGCGCTGGACGGCGCGCCCGAAGCGGGACTGCAGCAGGCGCACGCGGATTTCCAGAAGGGCCTGAACAGCGACTTCGCCCGGTTCGTCGAGGAGCGATACCCCGGATGGGTCCAGGCCGCGGCTCGCGGGGAGCGCGCGAACCGCCCTACGCTCAGTACGGATGTCTTGCAGCAGGCCGTCGTACCGCATCTCAAGGAAGGCCGCCGCGTCATCTTCATCGTCATCGACTGCATGCGCTTGGACCAGTGGTTCACGCTGGAGCCGCTGCTCGAGGAATGGTTCGAAGTGCAGCGTGACTACTACTGCTCGATCCTGCCCACGGCGACGCCCTACTCGCGCAACGCCATCTTCTCGGGCCTGCTGCCGGCACAGATGTGGAAGAAGCATCCCGACCTGTGGCAGGAGACGACCGACGACGAGCGCACGCGCAATCGCTTCGAGCGACAGTTCCTGGATCTGCAACTCGCCCGGCTCGGCGCCACGCCGGCCAAGGGGCTCAAGTACTTGAAGATCTACGACGTGGACGAGGCGCACGCTACGCGCCGGCAGATCAACTCCTTCGCCGGGCTGTCGCTGGTCGCCATGGTGTTCAACTTCATCGACATCCTCGCGCACGGCCGGAGCGAGAGCGAGATTCTCCAGGAGTTGGCTCCGGACGAGGCGGCATTCCGTTCGGTGATGAAGGCGTGGTTCACGCACTCACCGCTGTACGAAATCTTACAATCGCTCGCCGGGCAGGATTGTGTGACGGTGGTGACCACCGATCATGGCGCCGTGCTCGGCCGCCGGGCCGCGCTCGTGCACGGCAATCGCGACACCTCGAGCAACCTACGCTACAAGTACGGCGTCAACCTCAATACCGACTCCAAGCAGGCGATCATCGTGCGCAAGCCGATGGACTACCTGCTCCCCGACGACGGCGTCAACAAGAACTACGTCATCGCGCGCGAGGATTACTACTTCGTTTACCCGACGCGCTTCCACGAGTACGAGCGGCAGTTCCGCGGGTCATTCCAGCACGGCGGCGTGTCGCTCGAGGAAATGGTCCTGCCGATCGCGACGCTGCGACCGAAGGGGCCGCGGCCATGACCGACCTCGCCGACAAGCGCACGTCTTCCGTGAACGCCACGGAGAAGCTGGGCGCCGCGTTCGCGGCGGCGCTCCGCCCGGGGGACGTGGTGGCGCTGTCGGGTCCGCTCGGTGTGGGGAAGACGCGCCTGGTCTCGGGACTCGTGCGGGCGCTCTCGCCCGGGGCGCGCGTGCGGAGTCCATCGTTCACCCTCGTCAACGAGTTCCCCGGTCCGGTACCGGTCTTCCACCTCGACCTCTATCGCCTGCACTCGACGCGCGACGTCGAGAGCCTGGGGATCGAGGATTTCGCCTCGCGCGGCGTGCTGGTGGTGGAATGGGGCGAGCGGCTGCCGGGCGCCTGGCTCGATGATTCGCTGCACATCGCGATCACGCCGGGCCCGGGTGACGAGCGGTTGCTCACGGCCGCCGGCACGGGGCCGCGCGGCCACGAGCTGCTGGCCGCCTGGTGCGCACTTTCGGAGTGTTGGTGACCGACGCATCTCGCCTTGGGCTGGCACTCGAGACCGCAACCGACCGCGTCAGCATCGCCGTGATGAGCAGTGAAGACCCGGCCTCGGCGCACGTGGTCGAGGAAGTCGTCGGCCACGGCCACACGCGGCGGCTCTCCGCACTCGTCGCGAGT